>NZ_JARJBD010000309.1:0-1075 GCF_029269925.1 Rhodococcus sp. T2V | reverse complement strand
CCCACTCCACCGCATGCGGCGCCAGATGCTCGGCCGCGAAATCACGGGCCGTGTCGCTGATCGCCCGCTCGTCATCGGTCAAGGTGAACATATGAATCGACTCTTTCAGATCGGGGAAGTTGGAAGTACTATAGTTGGAAGTCCATCAATATTTCCAATGGAGTTTCAGTGCCGCAATTCTTCGGCGCTGAGACGTGACATCTACGGTAATTGCCCACTAGGGCAATTGATTTGGAAGTAGATGGATTCTGGAACGGGCCGGGTCGAAGCCTGGATCACTGCGCGAACCATCGAACCCACCAGCGCGCGCGTCGCGTTCGACCATCCTGGGTAGAAGAAGGATGACTCACATGGCCTCTGTGCAACCGTCACCGTCGGAGTTGTGTTCTGCCTCAACGGAGAATTCCGTGACGGCATTGGTCACCGCCGTCCTTCAGGCGCACAAGGTGATCGTGCGCCGTCTCGACTCTGCTCTCAGCCCGCTGGGACTCACCGTTCCGCGGTTTGAGGTTCTGTCGGCAGTCATCGCCGCGCCGGAGGGGGTCACACCCATGGTGCGACTGTGCCGCACCCTCGGCCGCCACGCTACGACCATAGGAGCGCTGGTGGATGGGCTCGAGGGCGCTGGTTTGGTCGCCCGATCCGTCAATCGAGCAGACCGACGCGAGACGCTGGTGACCATTACCGAGCGCGGTCGCGCGGTCGCTTCGTCCGCTGTCCACGCTCTCGACCGAGTCCTCATGGCGGACCCACAGGTGATGAATCGTCTGAGCAGGGAGCTTCAAGCCTTCATTGCCGCGGAGCCTGCCGACGCCGATTCCGAGTCGGCGGCCGCCCGATCTCATCGCGCCCTCGCGCACGGTTCGGATGCGCAGACCAGCGGGGCATCATGACCGGTACTGATATCGACGATGATCACGACGGACCACGGTCGACCGGCGAGCGTGGTAGCGATGCGGTCCCGAGCCACGAGGTCACGATCGACGTGCGAAACATCCGGTCTGACGACCTGCGGTATCTGCTAGCGTGAGTTTCCTAGGTAGCCGAGTTTTCGTGTCGCGTCGTGCGTGTTGAG
>NZ_JARJBD010000308.1:0-1075 GCF_029269925.1 Rhodococcus sp. T2V | reverse complement strand
CTCGAACGCAACCCGCACATCGTCGACGCCGTCCTCACGGTCGCAGACCCGCATGAACAAGACGTGGGCACCGACGACCACGACCGACCGTGATCTATCCACCGCAACAACCCGGTGACAACTCAGCGTCACCACCGCTCAGCCGGTACGGATTGCGGACATCTCCCGTCGCGGACGTCCTGAAATCCGGAAAGCTACTTCCTCCCCGAGACTCCTCTACCCCTGTGCACCCGACAGCGGGCAACCCACCGTGAACTTCGCCCCGAACGGATCGGTGACATCCGCGGTCCGCCCGTACACCATGTCCGTCGGATCGTCCGCGGCACCACCGCCGGCCCGGGCCGCGGCGACGGCCGCGTCGGTATCGGCCACCTGGAAGAGCGTCCCCCAGGAAGACTCCGAGGCAGCCGCATCGCCCACGATGCCACCGATCTCGTGCCCGTCCGGCCTGCGCAGAAAGGTGAAGTCCACGCCCGGCAGGTCGGCGTTCCCGTCCAGCGTGAAGTCGAACACCGCCGCGTAGAACTCCCGCGCCGGACCGGGATTCGGTGTCACCAAGTCGTTGCGCAACAACGTGTTCGGCTCGTTCACGAGCTCGCAGCCGACGTGCGCCCGCCCCTGCCACAGGCCGAACTGCGCACCTGACGGATCCCGCACCATCGCCATCCGACCCTGGTCGGCGATGTCCATCGGCTCCATCAGTGACGTGCCGCCCGCGGCTGCGGACCGAGCGACCGTCGCATCGAGATCATCAGTTGCCAGGTAGACGTTCCACCAGAACTCGGTGGCGTTCGCGTCGGGATTCGGCATCAGCGCGGCGACCTTCTTGCCGCCGAGCAGACACATCGTGTACCGGCCGTACTCCTCGGGACCCACGTCGAACTCCCACCCGAAGACCGACCCGTAGAAGGCCATCGCTCGGTCGAGATCCGGGATGCCCAGGTCGATCCACGTCGGGGTACCGAGTGGTTGATTCGTCGTGACCGCGCTCATCGCTGCTCCTCAGCTGTCGGATACCCACCCGACGCTAGCCCGCGGCACCGACATTCGGCGGCAGAGCCACAGGATTCGCTGT
>NZ_JARJBD010000307.1:0-1083 GCF_029269925.1 Rhodococcus sp. T2V | reverse complement strand
CGCGTGCGAGCGAGCGCTGTGCGGCGGCGGTGACGGCTTCGGCGGTGAAGCCGAACTCGCGGAACAGGGTCTTGTGGTCGGCGGAGGCGCCGAAATGCTCGATGGAGATGATTTCGCCTGCGTCACCGACGAAGCGGTACCACGGCATCGAGATGCCGGCCTCGACGGCGACCCGCGCCTTGACCGTCGGGGGGAGCACGCCGTCGCGGTAGGCCTGGTCCTGGGCATCGAACCACTCGACGCAGGGCATGGACACGACCCGGGTGGGGATGCCCTCGGCCTCGAGGGCCTCGCGGGCGGCGACGGCCAGCTGCAGCTCGGAGCCGGTGCCGATGAGCACGACCTCCGGTGCACCGGTGGACGCGTCGGCGAGGACGTAACCGCCGCGGGAGACACCCTCGTAGCTGGTGCCCTCGAGGACCGGCAGGTCCTGGCGGGTCAGGGCGAGACCGGCGGGAGCGCGGGTGGCCTCGTCGGCGCCCTTCTCGAGAACGGCGCGCCACGCGTGCGCGGTCTCGTTGGCGTCGCCGGGCCGCACGACGTACAGGCCGGGGATGGCGCGCAGCGCCGCGAGGTGCTCGATCGGCTGGTGGGTGGGACCGTCCTCGCCGAGTCCGATGGAGTCGTGCGTCCACACGTAGGTGACCGCGGTCTTCATGATCGCGGCCAGCCGCACGGCGGGACGCATGTAGTCGCTGAAGACGAGGAACGTGCCGCCGTAGGGGCGGGTCGGACCGTGCAGGGCGATGCCGTTGAGGATCGAGCCCATCGCGTGCTCGCGGACACCGAAGTGCAGGGTGCGACCGTAGGGCTCCGCATTCCACATGCTGGTGGAAATGGACGTGGGACCGAACGAGTCGGCGCCCTTGATGGTGGTGTTGTTGCTCTCCGCGAGGTCGGCGGAGCCGCCCCACAGCTCGGGCAGCACCGGCCCGACGGCGTTCAGGACGGCGGCGGACGCCTTCCGGGTGGCGAGACCCTTCGCGTCGGGCTCCCAGGTCGGCAGCACGTCGGCCCAGCCGGCGGGCAGGTCGCGTCCGATCAGGCGGTCGAGCAGCTTCTTGCCCTCCGGGGCGCGCTGCG
>NZ_JARJBD010000306.1:0-1091 GCF_029269925.1 Rhodococcus sp. T2V | reverse complement strand
AGGTAGTTGAGGGTGATGTGGGGTTGGGGGAGGTTGCGGAGTTGTGTGGCGGTGTGGGGGTTGAGGTAGCGCAGGGGGCCGTATCCGGTGCCGTGGTCGGGGGTGGTGCGGAGTTGTTCCTTGATGGCGGTGAGGGCTTGTCCGGTGGCGGGTCCGCCTGCGAGTGCGTCGTCGAGGTCGATGTCGGTGAGGTCGAGCAGGACTGGGTGGATGGTGGTGAACCAGCCGATGGTGCGGGTGAGGTCGGCTGCGGGGATGAGGGGGTCGTTGCGGCCGTGTCCTTCGATGTTGACGAGCAGTGTGTGGGTGGGGGTGTGGTGTCGGTGGCGCCAGGTGGTGACGGCGAGGGCGAGGGCGGTGAGGAGGGCGTCTTCGATGCCGCAGTGGTAGGTGGTGGGGAGTGTGGTGAGGAGGGTGTGGGTGGTGTGGGGTGGGAGGTCGAGGGTGGTGTGGTGGGCGGTGTTTTCGGTGTCGTGGGTGGGGTCGAGGGGTCTGGTGCCGAGTGGGGGGTCGGGGGTGGTGAGGATGGTGTGCCAGTGGGGGAGTTCGTGGGTGCGGTGGGTGCTGGTGTCGGTGAGGGCGTGGGTGTAGGTGCGGGCGCTGGTGGTGGTGGGTGGGAGTGTGGGGGTGGTGCCTGTGGTGTGGGCGTGGTGGGCGGTGGCGAGGTCGGGGATGAGGATGCGCCAGGAGACGCCGTCGGTGGCGAGGTGGTGGATGGTGAGTAGGAGGTGTCCGGGTTCGGTGTGGGGGTCGAGCCAGACGAGTTGGAGCATGATCCCGTTCTCGGGATCGAGGCGGTGCGCTGCGGCGTCGAGCTGCGTCTGTGCCATCGCGGCGAGGTCGGTGTCCGGGTGTGTCCGGACGGCGATGCGGGTGATGAGGGGTGCAGCCGCTGTTGTTCCGGCGGGTGGGATTTCGAGGACGGTGTCGTCGTCGGTGTGCCCGCGGTGTAGTCGGGCGCGGAGCATGTCGTGGTGGTCGAGCACTGTTTGCAGGGTGGCGGTGAGGGTGTCCGTGGTGAGTTCGGGTGGTGCGGTGAGCAGGACTGCCTGGCAGTACGTGTCGAGGTTGCCGCCGCGTTCGAGCAACCA
>NZ_JARJBD010000305.1:0-1094 GCF_029269925.1 Rhodococcus sp. T2V | reverse complement strand
GACACGGCCCGTGATTTCGCGGCCGAGCATCTGGCGCCGCATGCGGTGGAGTGGGATCAGGCCAAGCATTTCCCCGTCGACGTGCTGCGGAAGGCGGCGTCGTTGGGGATGGGCGGGATCTACATCCGCGAGGACGTGGGCGGCTCCGGGCTGACCCGGGTGGATGCGGCCCGGATCTTCGAGCAGCTGGCGAAGGGCTGCCCGTCGATCGCGGCCTATATTTCCATCCACAACATGGTGACCTGGATGATCGACCGGTTCGGCACCGAGGAGCAGCGGCACGCCTGGGTGCCGGGGTTGTGCGCGATGGATCAGCTGGGCAGTTACTGCCTGACCGAGCCGGGTGCCGGGTCGGATGCGGCGGCGTTGAGCACCAGGGCGGTCCGGGACGGCGACGACTACGTGCTCAACGGGGTCAAGCAGTTCATTTCCGGGGCCGGGACGTCGGAGGTGTATGTGGTGATGGCCCGCACCGGTGAGGGCGGGCCGCGCGGGATTTCGGCGTTCATCGTCCCGAAGGACTCACCGGGGCTGTCGTTCGGGCCGAACGAGGTGAAGATGGGCTGGAACGCCCAGCCGACCCGGCAGGTGATCTTCGAGGATGTGCGGGTGCCGGCGGGCAATCTGCTCGGCGACGAGGGTGGTGGGTTCCGGATCGCGATGGCCGGCCTGAACGGGGGCCGGCTCAACATCGCCGCGTGCTCGGTCGGTGGGGCGCAGACCGCGTTGGAGCGGGCCGTGGCGTATCTGGCGGACCGGAAGGCGTTCGGGTCGTCGTTGCTCGACTCGCAGGCGTTGCAGTTCCAGCTGGCGGACATGCGCACCGAGCTGGAGGCGGCCCGCACGCTGTTGTGGCGGGCGGCGGCCGCGCTGGAGGAGGGTGCCCCGGACGTGGTGGAGTTGTGTGCGATGGCGAAGCGGTTCGCCACCGACACCGGGTTCGAGGTCGCGAACCGGGCGCTGCAGCTGCACGGCGGGTACGGCTATCTTGCCGAGTACGGGATCGAGAAGATCGTCCGCGACCTGCGGGTGCATCAGATCCTCGAGGGCAGCAACGAGATCATGCGCGTCGTCATCGCCCGCAGCGTCGTCGG
>NZ_JARJBD010000304.1:0-1114 GCF_029269925.1 Rhodococcus sp. T2V | reverse complement strand
GTGCGTCCTTCCGGGCCGGCCGCCGTCTATAGGTGTGCCGACATCCCGGCACCTGACATCGAGGACGAGGACACGACATGAGCACCATTCCCACCGATCCAGACATCGACCGCGCGCTCAAGGCCAAGCACCGGGCGTTGTGGGCCTCCGGCGACTACCCGACCGTCGCCGCCGAGCTGATCCCGACCCTCGGCGAGATGCTCGTGGAGGCAGCCGATATCCGCGCCGGCCAGCGGGTGCTCGACGTCGCCGCCGGAAGCGGCAACGCCGCGATCCCGGCCGCCGCGCGCGGCGCCACCGTCGTCGCGTCGGACCTGACGCCGGAACTGTTCGACGCCGGGCGAGCGATCGCCGCCGAGCGCGGCGTCGAGCTGGACTGGGTCGAGGCCGACGCCGAGGCGCTGTCGTTCGACGACGACAGCTTCGACGCGGTCATCTCGGTCGTCGGGGCCATGTTCGCGCCGCACCATCAGCAGACCGCCGACGAGATGCTGCGCGTCTGCCGGCCCGGCGGCACCATCGCGATGATCAACTGGACACCGCAGGGCCTGATCGGCAACCTGTTCAAGACCATGGCACCCTACGCACCGCCCCCGCCGCCCGGTGCGACCCCGCCGCCGCTCTGGGGCGACGAGCAACACGTCCGCGACCTGTTCGGCGACCGGGTGACCGCACTCGACACCCACCGCCAGTCGCTCGTGATCGACCGCTTCGCAGACCCGACCGAGTTCCGGGAGTTCTGGAAACGCAACTACGGCCCGACGATCGCCGTGTACCGCCACAACGCCGCGGACCCGGACCGGATCGCGAACCTCGACCGGGACTTCCTGCAATTCCTCACCGCGTGGAATCGGGCCGATGCGCCCGGTCGGACGCACTACGACGCCGAGTACCTGCTCGTCACCGCACGCAAGCGGTAGCCCGCATCGGCCCTCGGTCACCGGCCGCGCATCGCCTGTTGGGTTGCCTCCTGATTCGACACCTGTCAATATCGACGTATGTCGAATCAAAGTTCGGAGAGCGGTGCCTGTTGCTCACCCCTGGCACGCGAACCGCTGACCGAGGACTGGGCCGGCGATCTGGCGCGGATGTTCAAGGCGCTCGGTGACCCGGT
>NZ_JARJBD010000303.1:0-1128 GCF_029269925.1 Rhodococcus sp. T2V | reverse complement strand
CGATCGCCCAGGAAGTCGTGGGCCTGAGCTGACCGGATCGACCGTCGCCGACCTCTATGGAGCAGCGCCGCTTCACGAGGTCGGCGACCTCTGGGGGACCACGCCTTCGTGGACGCTATCGATGCACCACCCGCTGCCCAACAAGTCAACCGACGTCCGATACACCGATCGGCGACCGGTCATATTCGAGACGGTAACGGAGCACTGTGGCGGGGGGATGGAATACGACACCTTTCGAATATCGCACCCCACCAGTCTTCCGTGCTGCCAACCTGCCCGGACCGTCCCGCCGAGGCACCGTGCCCGCCCACCTGTTCGCGTACCTGCTCGAATACGGAATCATTCCGCGGCTGGGGTGGTCCGGCGCCGACGACGCCGTGCTGTGTCACCAGTGCGACTTCGCCGGCTGCGTCAACCCGCACCACCTGCGATTGGGCAACCAACGCCTCCGGTGCGCCGAGGCGGCCGGACTTCCCCTCACCCTCTGGTAAGGCCGACCGCCGTCTCCGTCTCCGCCGTTGCGGCCGAGCGGGTTTCGGCTTTCCGTGCGCTACTTGCTCAGGGGGTGGCTCCGCCACCGCCCGTCATCTGATCCAGGATCGCCTGCTGTGCCTGCAGTTCCTCTTCCTCGGTGATCTCACCGCGTTCGCGGGCCTCCTCGAGTTCCTCGAGCGCCCGGCGGGCGCGCGCCGGATCGTGCAACTCCTGCTCGACCTGCCGCTGGATCAACTCCGCCAGCGAGATCACCTTTGACCGATTGCAGCGGCAAGGTGACGATGAACGAGAACAGACCCATGCTTCAGCCCTGTCCCTCCGGCTTCGGGGCGACCACGAAGTCGTACGCCGCCTGCGGTCCGAGCAGGCGCATCTCCACCCGCCCGTCCCAGTCCTGGGCCAGCTCCCCGAGCACCTGTTCGAGCTCGTCCTGACGCTCGACGTCGGCGAGGATCGCCACCTGCACGGCCTCCTCCTCGTGCGTGGGTTCACGCACGTTCACCGAAGCGGCGAGGTCGTCGAGCGCCTCGACGACCCTGCGGGTGTCCCGTTCGCGTTTGGCGGCGATCGCGTTGCTCACCAGTTCCCCCAAGGCCATCCGCGCCTGCCGGCCCGCGTCCTCCGACTTGTCGC
>NZ_JARJBD010000302.1:0-1139 GCF_029269925.1 Rhodococcus sp. T2V | reverse complement strand
AGATGAAGGGGACGTCGGGTTCGTTGCCGGCGAGGATCCGCCCGTAGAGTTCAGCGTTGGTCGAGTGCAGCAGGAACGAGTGCACCGACATGGTGCGGATGTCCCGCAGGATCGAACCGAGCTTGTCCGAACCCCGCAACGCGTTGGCACCGGAGCCGTGCTCGATGATCTCGCAGGCCTCCCGCGTGAGCTTGATCGCCCAGGCGATATCCGCCCGGCACCGCACCCGCTCGGCGATCTCCCACGCCGCCCCGGACGCAGCGTGCTCATCGACCGCACCGGTGATCCGGTCCGCATGGAACTTCGCCTGATCGAGCTTCATCCGCGCCTCAGCGAGCTGGTAATGCGTGATCGGAGCGTCGGCCTGCCGAGCGTAGTTGGTGTAGGTGATACCCCGGGACCCGACACGTTCCTCGAACGCCCGCAACGCCGCACGCCCGAGCCCGATCGCCGGACCGACCGACATCGCGCACATGTACGGCACGAACGGCTGGTTGTAGTAGGTGTCACCGGCCAGCGACGCCGTCCGGTAGTTACCGGTCACAATGTCCATGAACGGAATCGCCCGATGCTCGGGCACGAACACCTCATCGAGCGCGACCGTGTTCGATCCGGTACCGATGAAACCAGTGACGAACCAGTCGTCCTTGACCTCGAACTCGGCCTTGGGCACCAGGAACGCGATCGGCGCCCCACCCTCGTCCGGGATCCCCGGAACGATGATCCAGCCGGCATGATGCTGACCGGAACTGAAGCCCCACTTACCGCTGACCCGATACCCACCCTCGACCGTCGCGGCACGACCGGTCACCGCGAACACACCCGCAGCACGCGGGATGTCCGAACCGAGGAACTCGTCGAGTGCCTGATCACCGAACGCACAGACCATATGGCTGACCGCGTTGTAGATCGACGTCACCCACGCAAACGAACCATCCGCCTCGGCGATCGTGGCCATCACCTCGGCCTGCACCGCCGTCGGCGCACGCCACCCACCCCGCTCGACCGGCAACGACATCACCGTCAAACCACCGTCGACCAACGCCTCCACCGAACGATCCGGAGCACGCCGCAACTCCAACGCCTCCGGCGCCGCCTCGGCCACCACCGGAGCGATCTTCACCGCCTCCGCCAACAGA
>NZ_JARJBD010000301.1:0-1164 GCF_029269925.1 Rhodococcus sp. T2V | reverse complement strand
CGCATCTGGATCTCGCTGGTGCCCTCGAAAATCTTCGTCAACCGGGCATCACGCCAGTGCCGCTCCACCTGGAAGTCGGTGGTGTACCCGGCACCGCCGTGAATCTGCACCGCCTCACTGGTCACCCGCTCGGCCATCTCCGTCGCCACCAACTTGCACATCGACGCCTCCAACGAACACCGCCGACCGGTATCGATATCGGTGGCCACCGCATACATCAACTGCCGCGCCGCCTCGATATCGGCGGCCATCGTCGCGACCTTGAACCGCAGATGCTGAAAATCCGCCAACTCGCGCCCGAACTGACGGCGGGTGTGCAGATACGCGATCGAATCCTCCAACGCCGCCCGCGCCAACCCGATCGCCCGCGCCGCGGTATGCGCCCGCCCCACCTCCAGACCGGACACCGCCAGGTAGAAACCCTTGCCCTCCTCCCCGAGCATCGCCGTCGCCGGCACCCGGACATTGTCGAACGAGAGCTCCCACGTGCTCCACCCGAAATACCCGATCTTGCGGATCTTCGTCCCGCTGATCCCCTCCGGGAACCCCCCGCGCTGCTTGTCGATCAGGAACGCGCTGATCCCGCGGTGCGGTTTCGCCGGATCCTTGTTCGGATCGGTGCGCGCGAACAACACCAGGTAGTCGGCCTCGTCGGCGTACGTGCACCACATCTTCGTGCCACTGATCACCCAGTCGTCGCCGTCGCGGGTCGCGCGACAGGAAATGTTCGCGACATCGGATCCGGCCTCGGCCTCCGACAACGCGTACGCGCCCAGATACTCACCGCGGGCGACCTTCGGCAGCAGTGCCGCCTCCTGCTCGGCGGTGAAGCCGCCGCCCATCCCGTTGCCGCGGGCCAGCAGTCCGGACACGCTCATCCACGCCCGCGACAACTCCTCCGCCACCAGGCAGTATTCGAACACGCCGAGGCCGAGACCGCCGTGCTCCTCGGGGATCATGATCCCGAAGAACCCGACCTCGGCCATCGCCTTCTTCACCGTGTCCGGGATGGTGCCCTGCACCGGATCCAACTCGTTCGCGACCGGCAGCACCTGCGTCATCGCGAACTCGCGAGCCAGGTCCCGGATCGCCAGGCGGTCCTCGGTGAGGTACCGCGGTGAATCTGTCCGCGGCTGCGACGGCCGATGCGTCATGGATACTCCT
>NZ_JARJBD010000300.1:0-1171 GCF_029269925.1 Rhodococcus sp. T2V | reverse complement strand
GGCAAGGCGAAACAAAAACGCGTCGACCTGCGCCTGGTCGGGTTGGCGTTGGTGATCACCTCCGACGGCGGTATCCCGCTGCTCTCGCACCCCTACCCCGGCGATCGCCCCGACGTGACCCAGTTCCCCGGGGTGATCGACGATCTCGTCGACCGCTACCGTAGCGTCGCCGCCGGCATCGAGGGGGCCACGATCGTCTACGACGCCGGGCAGAACTCGGCCGCGAACCACGCCCACATCGAGGCGGCGCGGATCGGGTTCGTCGGCTCCCTGCCGCCCTCGGATCACCCGGCCCTGCTGACCGTGCCCGCCGACGCCTACCACCGGGTCGACGATCCCCGACTGCCCGGGATGCGCGCCTACGACACCGAGGTCGACGCCCTCGGGGTCCGGCGGCGGGCGATTGTGACCCACTCGGCGTCGCTGCACGCCGCCCAGTCCCGCGGATTCGACCAGACCCTCGACAAGGCCCGCGACCGGCTCGGCGCCCTGCAGGTGCGCCTGGCCCGCGGGCGCACCCGCCGCGACCGGGCGGCCGTGGAGCGCGAGATCGAGCAGATCTGCGCGCCGCGGTGGGTCGCCGAGGTGCTCACCGTCACCCTCACCGGCACCACCGCGGCGGAGCTGCGGTTGCGGTACCGCACCGACCGCCACGCCCGCCGACAACTCGAGGACCGGATGTTCGGCAAGCGGATCCTGTTCACCAACCGCACCGACTGGCCGGTCGCCCGCGTGATCGCCGCCTACCGATCCCAGTCCGACATCGAGTCCGGGTTCCGGCAACTCAAAGACCCCCAGGTAATTTCGTTCTCCCCGATGCACCACTGGACCGACCAGAAGATCCGCGTCCATGTCTTCTACAGCGTCCTGGCCCTGACCGTCGCCCACCTGATGCGCCGCGAGGCCGCCGATGCCGGACTGCATCTGTCGGTGCGTGAGTTGCTCGCCGAGCTGGCCGGCATCGAGGAAACGGTGCTGCTCTACCACGACGGCACCAAAGGTCGCCCCCGCGCCCAACGAATGCTCACCGACCACAGCGACACCGCCGAACAACTGGCCCGGCTGTTCGGCATCGACCGCTACGCACCCACCCGATGACCGGCCGCCACCAACTTAGGTAATACACCCCGACCACACCAAAACCAGCTCCCACCAGCGCTAATCGCACCGA
>NZ_JARJBD010000030.1:0-105112 GCF_029269925.1 Rhodococcus sp. T2V | reverse complement strand
TTCTGACCCGAACACCGACGAGGGCCCGCACAGTCTCTGTGCGGGCCCTCGTCGTGTGACGAAATCGGCGTATTCCTCCACGGGCGCATCAGGCTGTACAATACCAAGCAATCGCTTGGTTAACTGATGAGGCGCGGTTGCGGCGACACCGCCGGATTCAGGGAGTGTGCACGCGCACGAGATGAACAGGACGACCCATGCCCGCCCCAATTCCGATGGAACTCCCCCCGCCCCTCGCCGACGCCTGGGACTGGCAACTGCGCGCGCGGTGCCGAACCGACGACGCCGCGCTGTTCTTTCACCCCGACAATGAACGCGGTCGTGAGCGCACCGCCCGGGCACGGGCGGCAAAGCAGATCTGCGACCTGTGTCCTGTCCGCGACCAATGCCGTTCGTACGCAGAAAAAGCCGGCGAACGCTACGGAACTTGGGGTGGACTGTCGGAAGACGATCGGAAAGCGTACCGGCGTCGTTCCCAATGGGCGATGGAAAACGGTGTCAGGCCGCGAGTCGCGGGCTGACACCATTCCCGCCCTCAGTCGAATGGTGCTGCGCGACGCGCAGCGCGGATCCAATTCGCGAGCGTGTCGGTCGACGGATCACCACAGTCCGCGACCTCCTCCGACAGTGCCACCGCCGGCTGCAGGGCCAGCGCCTGCGCCTTCCCCAGCTCGACACCCCACTGATCGAACGAGTTGATGTCCCAGACCGCCCCCTCTACGAACACCTGATGTTCGTAGAGGGCGATGAGTTGCCCCAGTACCGCCGGTGTCAGCCGTGGAGCGAGGATCGTCGTGCTCGGACGGTTTCCCGGCATCACCTTGTGTTCCAGGAGCTCTGGAACGGTGCCCTCGGATTCGATCTCCCCGCTCTCCCGCCCGAATGCCAGGACCTGGGCCTGCGCGAGCAGATTGCTGAGAAGGATCTCGTGCATGGTCTCCGATGCTGCGGAGAGGTCCATTGCCGAGGTCGCGAACCCGATGAAATCGGCAGGCACGAGACGTGTACCTTGGTGCAGCAGTTGATGAAAGGCGTGCTGCCCGTTCGTTCCCGGCTCGCCCCACAGGACCGCGCCGGTCTGGGAGACCACCGGTGTACCGTCCCGACGGACGGACTTTCCGTTCGATTCCATCGCCAGCTGCTGAAGATACGCAGGAAACCTCGCCAAATCGTGCGCATAAGGCAAGATTGCCCGGGAGTGCGCGTCCAGGAAACTCGCGTACCAGACGTTGAGCAGTCCGAGAATCATTGGCGCGTTCTGCGCGAGGGGCGCGGTCCGGAAGTGCTCGTCGATCGTGTGGAAGCCCGCCAGGAACTCTGCGAAGCGTTCCCTTCCGATAGCGGCCATGACGGTCAGGCCGATGGATGAGCCGACCGAATAGCGACCGCCGACCCACTCCCAGAATCCGAACATGTTTGCCGGGTCTATGCCGAATGCGGCAACCGCCTTCGTGTTCGTGGAGACCGCAACGAAATGCCGTGGGACCGCACTCTCACCGAGAGAATCCACCAACCATGAGCGCGCGAGCCCGGCGTTGGACAAGGTTTCCAGGGTGGTGAACGTCTTCGAGGCGACGATGAAGAGCGTCCGTGCCGGATCGAGATCTTGTAGCGCAGCGGACATGTCGGCCGGGTCGACGTTCGAGACGAACCGCACCTCGATACCGGTACCGACGTAGGGGCGAAGCGCCCGGTACACCATCGCCGGCCCGAGATCGGAGCCGCCGATGCCGATGTTGACCACCGTGGAAATGCGCTCACCGGACGCTCCTCGCCAGTCCCCCGAACGCAGGCGGTCGGCGAACTCCCCCATCCGGTCGAGCACGCCGCGGACATCGGATGCGATATCGCGACCGCCGAACGAGAACGATGCCCCGGGTGGCAACCTCAGGGCAGTGTGCAGCACTGCTCGGTCCTCGCTGGTGTTGATCCGCCCACCCTTGAACATGAGGTCTCGGTGTTCTTCGACGGCGGCCGCACGGGCGAGAGCGATGAGCTTGGCGAGAGTCTCTCGGGTCAGCAAGTTCTTGCTGTAGTCGATGTACAGGTCGCCGGCTGTGATGGTCAGTTCGCGACCGCGCGCCGGATCGTCGGCGAACAGGGCGCGGAGGTGACGGGCGCGAACCGTCACGCTCTCGGCCTCGAGATCGTTCCAGGCTGCCGCAAACATCTCCCTGCCGGAACTATGCTCGGGGCCCGTCGGCCCCGGGATCCGCGACTGCGCGGCGGTCACAGGGAGACCTTCTGCATTGCGTGACCACCGAACTGATTCCGTAGGGCGGAAACCGCCTTCATCGCCGGCGAGTCCAGCTGTTGCGAGGTGAAGCGAGCAAACAGGGCTGCCGAGATCACCGGGATCGGCACCGAGTGCGCGATTGCCTCCTCGACTGTCCATCGGCCCTCACCCGAATCGGCGACATAGCCGGAGATGTCTTTCAGACCGGGATCGTCTCTGAGCGCCTCGACGAGCAGATCCAGCAACCACGAGCGCACGACCGTACCTGCCGTCCACGCTTCCAGGACACCGCGCACGTCCGTGACGAGGTGCTGCGCATTCAGCAGTTCGTACCCCTCCGCGTATGCCTGCATGAGGCCGTACTCCACACCGTTGTGCACCATTTTCGCGAAGTGACCCGCTCCGACCGGTCCTGCGTGGACAAAGCACTTTGCACGATCACCTTCGGGCAGCAACGCCTTGAACAGCGGCATCGCTCGCTGCACGACGGTGGTGTCACCGCCGACCATCAGCGCGTATCCGCTTTCCCGGCCCCAGACACCACCGGAGACGCCGCAGTCGAGGTAGTCGATGCCGCGCGCCGCCAATTGCTGCGCGTGCAGTTGGTCGTCGGTGAAGCGCGAGTTTCCACCCTCGATGACGAGGTCGCCGGGGTCGAGGAGCTCCGCGAGCTCCTCGACTGTCTGCCGGGTGGGATGTCCGTGCGGAACCATGACCCAGACGGTCCGGGGTCCGTCGAGTCCGGACACCAGCTGCGCCAGGGTGTCGACGTCGGTGGAGGCCACGTGCGGATCGAACCCGACGACGTCGTGGCCGTGAGCGCGCAGCCGCTCCCGCATGTTGTGTCCCATCTTCCCGAGACCTATCAATCCCATTTTCACAGTTCGACGTCCTTTCCAAAGTCGGTGAAGCCAAGAGATGTCGCGAACGCGCGTGAGGCCCGCGGTGCGACGCGGCGGGTGCCAACGTCGCTCGATGGGTCCGAAGGGGGAATAGCCGACCTGAACGAGTGCCGTTCGCAATCGGTCCGCGCCCGTGTCACCGCAGCACGAAGACGGGGACCGCTCCGAAGCCGTCCACCTGTTCGAACCGAACCTCCACCGGTGCGTCGATCGTTACCGCGTCGAGCACGTTCTTCCCGTAGATGGCGCTGAAGATTCTGAGGTTTCTCTGTTCCGGCAGCGCGATCCAACCGACCGCGTACGGTGTGGCGTCCTGGTAGTTCGGCACGAAACTCCGGTGCACCACCGTAAACGTTTCGATTCGTCCCGTTCCATCAACTGGATCGAAGATAAGATCCGCACTCCCGCACTGGACGCACTCGGGCTCCGGATGATGGATGAAGGTTCCGCACTGGAGGCACCGCTGAATCAAGAGCTTCCCGTCGTTGCACCCCTCCCAGAACGGACGAGCGATCTCGCTCGGTTCGGGTGCCACACGAATTCGCATGGCAGTATTGTTTCAAGCAAGCGCTTGGTTTACAAGGGGAGCATATGGCAACGCAAGCATTCACCGGAGCAGCAGCCGTCACCGGCATCGGCCTCACCGACATCTCGCGGGACTCCGGAGTGAGCCCACTCCACCTCGCATTGACAGCAAGCCGCGCCGCAATCGCCGACGCGAGTCTCACCGCCTCCGATATCGACGGCGTCCTGTGCTACCACATGAACGACTCCGCACCCGTCACGGAAGTCGCTGAGCGTCTCCACCTGCCCCCCGCAATATGGACAAACGAAATATACGGCGGAGGAACGCAATCCGCCTCGATCCTTGGCGATGCCTCCATGCTCATCCATTCGGGCACCGCGTCGAACGTCCTGATCTACCGCGCCCTCAACGGGCGCTCGGGCAAACGGATGAGTCAAGCCCCACTACGACTGGCCGGCGGCGAAGCACAGTTCACCCGCCCGTACGGCATGGCCGGACCGGTCAACTTGTTCGCTCTGTCCTCGGCACGCTGGATGCACGACACGGCGGCCACCGAGGACGACCTCGCCGCCGTGGTCTGCCAGTCCCGCCACCTCGCCGCGTCGAACCCCCGCGCGCTACTCAACCGAGGGATGACCACCGACGACTATTTCGCGAGTCCCTGGATCTCGACGCCTTTGCGCCGAGCGGACTGCTGCCAGGAAACCGATGCGGGCGCCGCGCTGATCGTGAGCAGAACAGACATCGCAGACGCAATCAGGCCGGGCAGTCCCCGAATCACCACAGTGGTTCGCGGTGGCGGGCCGGGAGCGTCGAGTATGGACAAGGCCGAGGACGTTGCCACTCTGTTCTCGCGCTATCTGGCAGGGAAACTGTGGGACACGTCAGGCCTGACACCGGGTGATGTCGACCTCGCATTGCTCTACGACGCATACTCCCCCGTCGTCCTCCAGCAGCTCGAGGATTTCGGCTTCTGCAACCGCGGCGAAAGCGGACACTTCGTACGTTCGGGCAGCACCCTCCCCACCGGGACGCTTCCGGTCAATCCGCACGGTGGATTGCTGTCCGAGGGTTACGTGCACGGGCTCAACAACATCCTCGAGGCCGTCCGGCAGCTACGCGGCACCGCAACGTCCCATCAAGTCGCATCGCCACACGTCGCCCTGTGCACCGGATTCGGTGGAAGTTACGGCAGCGCGGCAATTCTCGAGAGGCCCTGAGATCTCGCCGACCGCGTATCGGCCGGCGCGACTTCCGCCCTCAGTCGCAATCGAGGTACCTCACTTGCCCACCGGTGAGAACGCCGATCCCGTCGACCGAGGCAGCGTACGCGGTGCCCGCCTCACCCTCCGCGGAGGACACCTCCATCGCGACATCGAGCTTGCTGCCCGGGTACACGGGTGCGGCAAATCGCGCTTCGATCGCCGAGAGCTCCCATGGTTGCCTGCCCAACGGTCCTGCCAACGCCTTCGCGACCGTCCCGAGAGTGCAGAGTCCATGGAGGATCGGCCTGGCGAATCCCGCCGCCTGAGCGGCCGCCGGATCGACGTGAATGAGATGGCGATCGCCGGTGAGCCTGTACAGGACAGCACGTTCCGGCGGTAGTTCGACACAGAGCATGCCCTCCAACTCCGCGGCACCCTGCCGGCCGACCGTTTTCGACGTCCCGGCCGACGGCGTCGAGAACCCGCCGCGACCGGGAAGGATGATCGAGTAGGTGGCGGAAAAGTAGTCGCTCTCGGCAACGATGTCGAGAATGGCGGACTTGCCCGTGTCCCGAACGGCCTCGATGTGCCCGGTCACCTCGAATGCGGTCGCCCGTGGCAGTGGACTGTACATGGTCAGCGATTGCGCGCCGTGGAGGGCCTGCGCCGGCACGAATGCTCCGGCCTCGGATGCCGCGTCGGCGACCCACAAACCCAGTGTCAGCGCATATGTCGGCAGGACTTTCAGGTCACGTTCGAAGACGAGCTGTAGCTCATCGGCGCGCGCACCGACCGCGAGGGCGTACAAGATCGCGTCTTCTTCTCGGTACCGAACCAACCGCGTTCCCAGCTCGCATCCGACCCAATCCGTCATCTTCATGGCGTCAGCGTATAGCATTTGAGCAAGCGCTTGGGTTACTCTCTGTCAAAGCCCCACACAGAGGCAACCTCAAGCAATCGCTTGGTACAACCGACAGGAGTTTGAGCATGGCAAAGCTGCGGGCAGGCCTCGGATATGAACTCGAGGTACGCGGACGCACCAAAGAGGTTGAGCAGCAGGCGTTCGAGAACCTCATCGAACAGGTCACCTTGGCCGACGGGCTCGGCTACACCACCGCCTGGATGGTCGAGCACCACTTCACACGCGGCTTCTCCCACTCGTCGGCACCGGACATCGTTCTGAGCGCACTGGCACGGGTGACCAAGCAGATCCGACTCGGACTCGGCGTCGTCCTGCTGCCGTTCTCCCACCCCATCCGCACCGCGGAGCGCGTGGCCACCATGGACATCATCTCGGGCGGCCGCATCGAGTTCGGGACAGGCCGCGGCGCCTCCCCACTCGAATACCAGGCATTCCAACGCCCCTTCGAACAGTCCCGCGCCCTGTGGGAGGACAACCTGGATACCGTCCTCGGCATCTGGGAATCCGACGGCGAACCCTACAGTGCCGAGCACGAATACTGGAGCGTCCCCGACGTCGGCGTCTACCCCCGTCCAGTGCAGGAACCACATCCCCCCGTCTGGGTGGCATCGACCAGCCTCGACGGCTACCTGCAGGCCGCCCGTCGCGGATACAACCTCCTCGGCATGACGATGCTCAAGGGCATCGACGACGTCGCCGAAGACATCGCGAAGTACAAGGAAGAACTCGCCCGCCACGGATTCGATCCGGAGACTCGCAAGATCGCCCTGATGATTCCATGGCACGTCGCCCCGACCACCGACGAGGCACACGCCAACGCCGCCGACGCCGTGATGTGGTACATCCGCCGCCAGGTCAACCTGGTGGCTCCCCCCGACTACTACGACGCACGCCACGCCAGCCACCGCGTTCTCGGCGCCCTCGCCGCGGGCCAGTCTCAGGAAGAGGCGATCGAAACACTCCGCGAGAACCTCATGATCGTCATCGACGATGTCGAAGGATCCCGCAAGGCCGTGCAGCGACTCGAGGAAGCCGGCGTCACCGACCTCATCGGACAGTTCCAGGTCGGCGGCCTCGACAACGAACATGTCCTCAGCTCGATCAAACTGTTCGCCTCCGATGTCGTGGAGATCCGATGACACATACCGAATCCGTGGAGACACGCCCGGAACCGCTCAGCCGCGCCAAGTCCCCCGGCATCGACGCCGCCAAGGCCACCGGACTCCTGCATGTCGACCAGACCGCGTCGACCGCCTTTCCCTTCACCGCCGATGATCGGTCCGCCGCACTCGCACTGACGGCCGAGACCCTGACCGCCGCCGGGATCAAGACCACCGACCGAATCGTCGTGGCGCTCAACAATGACGGAGACCTCGGCGGGGTCCTGGTTGCCGAGGCGGCATCCGAAATTGCTTCCGCAGCAGCCACCGTCGGACCTCGCGGGCGTATGCGACTTCTGCGCACGCTCGAGAACATCCGCGCAAACGTGTTGGTGGGGACCCCGACCGGGGTCGCTGACTTCCTCGCTCGCCTGCACCTCGAATTCCTCGTCGACCCCCTCGACCTCGAACTCCGCCTGATCCTGCTCACCGGTGAAATCGCCGACCCGAAGAAGATCGAGCACCTGGGACGCGAATTCGGCGCACAGACAGTCGAACTGTTCAGCGACCCGATCAGCGGTGTCCCGATCGCGCACAAGGCGCCGAAGGCCACAGCGTTGATCCCGACGCGCAACAACCTACTCGCACTCGCACCGTCGGCGACTCCCGTCGCCGACGGACACCTCGCCGAAATCGTGGTGCGGTACCCATGGCACTCGACCCTCGCCGACGCGAGCATCAGAACCGGGTACCTCAGCACCCCCGACGCCGACTCGATCACCGCGCCCACCCATACGTACGGCGATCTGATTCTCATTCGCGGGAGATGGGTCTCCTTCACCGCGCTGACCCGGGCCCTGCGCGGAATCGATGGCATCGCGCACTGGGAACTGCGCATTGCACGCCAGGGCACCCTCGACTCCGCGACGGTGTTCGTGTCGTTCAACCGCGACAGTCTGGTCGCGAACGGAATGTGGCACGGCCGCATCGCCCAGGCCATCACTGCGATCACACCAATCTCCATCGACGTGGAGATCGATCCGCACGTCCGCGAGGATTCGGCGCCGCCGTCGATTCACGACGACCGCGGGCACCACCTGTAACCGACAACCCTTCGGAGGCCGAAATGAGCACGACGTCAACACCGGAACACCTCGCGAATCTCCCCGAGGTCGATGCCTCAACGATGCGATCGGTCCTGGGACATTTCGCAACCGGAGTCATCGCAATCACCGCCTTCGATCCGAGCACCGGGCAGGGAGCAGGGCTGGCGGCGAACTCCTTCACCTCGGTGTCACTCGATCCGCCACTGGTCGCGTTTTGTGTCGCCCACACCAGCAGCTCGTGGCCTGCGATCAAACGCGCAGAAACCTTCGTCATCAACATTCTCGCCGAGGATCAGGAACATGTCGGCCGGAAGCTGGCGGTCAAGGGTGGCGACAAGTTCGCGGGACTGGCGTGGAATCCGTCCCCGTCCGGAGCACCGATCGTCGAAGACGCAGTTGCCTGGATCGAAGCTCGCGTCGAGGCCGAACACACCGCCGGCGACCACGTCATCGTCGTATCGCGAGTGCTGCACCTCTACGCCGACGATCGGACGCCGCTTCTCTTCCACAAGGGAAAGTACGGTCGTCTGCACCTCGCAGCAGACTGATCATCCCCCGTTCAGGTGCGCGACAACCTCGCGCGCCCACCACCCGATTGAACCTGTGTCCACTCCGAGTGGGCTCAGGTTCACGATCGAGAGTCATCCGATTTCCTGCCCGTGGGAGGCATCATGAGAACTCACCGTTTTCCATCTGTGGGACAGGTCGACCCCGTTCGTCACGACGGGTTCGACACTGTCACCGAAGCTCTCGATGCCATCGCGCGCGGCGAGATCATCGTCGTCGTCGATGACGAGACGCGTGAGAACGAGGGAGACCTCGTAATGGCTGCCGAGCACGTCACCACCGAAAAGATGGCGTTCATCGTTCGCCACACCTCCGGCTTCGTTTGCGTTGCCATGCCGGAAGAACGAGCTGCGACACTCGGGTTGCCACTGATGGTGCCGGCGACCGCCAACGATGAAGGTCTCGGAACCGCGTTCGGAGTATCGGTCGATTCCAGAAACGATGTCACGACAGGTATTTCCGCGGCCGATCGTGCAGTGACCGCACGCAAGCTCGCCAGCTCGCGCACCCGTGCGGACGATCTCACCCGGCCGGGACACGTCATGCCACTTCTGGCTCGGGCGGGCGGAGTACTCGAGCGGGCTGGGCACACCGAGGCGACAGTCGACGTGTGCCGCATCGCAGGAGTCGAGTCTGTCGGAGTGCTGTGCGAACTGGTCGACGACGACGGTGAGATGTCGCGCGGGACCTCGCTGTTCCGATTCGCGCGGCGGCACCACCTGACGATCATCAGCGTGCGGGACCTCGTCGAGTACCGGAGGCGGAACGAGCGCATGGTCAGCCGCGTTTCCAACGCCCGTATTCCGACAGACTTCGGGGAGTTCGCCGCCTATGCGTTCCGCGCCCACGACGGCATCGAACACCTCGCACTCGTGGCCGGGGCACCCCATCTTGCCGATTCCGCCGCCACCACCACTGCTCCCCTCGTTCGCGTGCACAGTGAATGTCTGACGGGCGACATTCTGGGCTCCCTCAGGTGCGACTGCGGTCCACAGCTGAGGGATTCGCTCGAGGCCATCGCAGCGGAGGGCTCCGGAGTCCTCGTCTATGTGCGCGGCCATGAAGGGAGAGGAATCGGCCTCGGCGCGAAGCTTGCCGCATACGGGCTGCAGGATGTCGGGTATGACACCGTCGACGCCAACATCGAGCTTGGCCTGCCCGTCGACTCACGGAATTACGCGGTCGCCGCAGCCGTTCTGAGGGATCTCGGGATCACTCGGGCCCGACTGATCACGAACAACCCCGAGAAGGTGCAGGCCTTGTCAGAGTACGGAGTCGCGGTGACCGAACGCGTGGCGAGGCCACCACACGTCAATCCGCACAACATCGACTATCTCCGCACGAAGGACAGCAGACTGGGACATTCGATCCTGCAGGTCTCGGACGTCGCCGAGTCTGCGGTCTGACCAGCCGCTCCGCGCCTCGTGAGTGGTTGACGAGTCTCTGGACTCCTCAACCACTCACGGGCGGCGAAGCCGCCCCTCGTCGTCGCGCATGATGCTGTCGAATTGTCCGCGAAGCACATTGCGCGCGGGTTCTGACTCCAGGAACACCGGAATGTTCTCGGTGTGCTCGTACTGCGGTCCACACAGGGACAAGCCTCCGTCGACCGCGAGATCCTGACCCGTGACGTACTGGGCCAGATCTGACAGCATGAACATCGCCGCACCGGCGACGTCCGCGACCAGCCCACGTCTGCCCAGCGGAATGACGTCACGTTCCCGGTTCCCCTCGGACGTGCGCGCGGGGTGCATTCTCGGTGAACTGATCAGGCCCCACGACACGGTGTTCGCCCGAACTCCGAAGGGTCCAAGCTCGACAGCCATGGTGCGAGTCAGGGAATCGAGTGCCGATCGTGTCGCGCCGTAAAACGCAAACCAGGGCATTGCTCGATCGGCGTCCGCGACCGAGAGGTTGACGATCGAACCCCTGCGCTCGGCCACCATGTGGCGCGCGACCGTCTGGCTGGTTCGCAGTGCGTAGGTCACGTTCGTCGCGAGAGCACGACCCCACTGGTCTGAATCCAGGTGGAGAAAGTGTCCGATGTCGTCACCGGTCACGCCGCCGACGACATTGACGAGGTGCCGGACCGGGCGGCCGGGCCGGGCGAGGGCAGCTTCGAGGTCTCGGATCCCGCCCTCGGTGGTGATGTCTGTCAGCACTGTCCTCAGCGATTCGTTGTGCCCGAGGGCCGCGGCGAGTTGTTTTGAACGTTGCTCGTCGCGGTCGACCACGATCACAGCCGAGCCGGCGCGAAGGAGCAGCCGGACCATTGCCGAACCGACCCCGCCACTCGCCCCACCGACGACGACCGCGCAGCTGTCCGTGAACCCCGGAAATGCGAAGTCGGGAACTGGTGGAAGCCGGAAGGTCACAGCGGCATCGCCAATCCGCCGTTGACTCGCAAGATCTGCCCGGTGATGTACGACGCGGCGTCCGAGGCCAGGAACCTGACAGCAGCGGCAACCTCGCTGGCCTGACCGGGTCGACCGAGAGGAATCTCGGCACTGTGTTCACCGTCGATTGCGTTCTGTTGCTCGTCGTTCAGTGTGCCGTCCGGGTTCCGATAGTGGGCAGCGGTCATCGAGGTCGAGATGTATCCGGGCGACACGGTGTTCACCCGGACGCGGTCTCTGCCGAGTTCCATGGCAAGCGTCCGGGTGAGCTGCAGAACACCCGCCTTCGGGATGCTGTACGCCCCGAGGTCGGGCGCGCGGCCGTCGACTGTTCCGGACGAGATGTTGACAATGCTTCCACCGCCCCCGCTGATCATCGCGTTGCCGACGGCACGACATCCGTATACGAGACTCTTCAGGTTGAGAGTGAGCCCGTTGTCGAACTCGTCGTCGCGCATGGACAGCAGGGGCCCCCGGGCAGTGATCGCACCGGCGACGTTCGCCAGGACATCGATCCGGCCCGTCCGGAGGACCAGGTTCGACGCTACCGACTCGAAGTCGGGTGCCGAGCACACGTCCAACGTGTAGGCGAATGCGGCGCCACCCTGTGCCGTGATCTCGTCTGCGCAGCTTCGGCACGACTGGTCGTCGAGATCCGCACAGCCCACCACGGCCCCCGCGGCGGCGAGTTCGATCGCCGTCGCACGGCCGATACCGTTTCCGGCGCCGGTGACCAGTGCAGTGCGACCGTCCAATCGGCCCCTCACGCTTTCAACGGCGCGTACAGCACTACTGCGTTGCCCCAGGGGTCCAGCACGACCGCACGTGTCTCGTGCGGCCCGTCCTCCGGATCGCGAACGACCGTGGCTCCGGCGGCGACTGCGGCATCCACCGCCGCCGCGACATCGGACACCTTGAAGGACGCTGCGACGCGTCCGCCGGTGACGTCCTCTTCGGGGCCCGCGATGGCGACGGTGACCTTGCCCCCGTCCAGCGCGGCAAATCGTGTGCCGTCCTGAAATTTCTTCGGAAGGGTCAACACCGATTCGTAGAACTTCACCGCGGAGTCGACGTCGTCGACGGGATACAACACGTTACCGACGGAAACCTGCTGGGTCATGATCGGATTCTCCAATTCTTTCAAGTGAACGTGTGGACGGCGGCGCTCACAGCCGATTCGACTTCGTGTCTTCGTAGCGCTTGCGGGCGCGGGCATTCGCCGCTCCGAGCGCTACCTGAAAGTCACCCTCGGAGTTGTGGAAGGTGTTCCAGTTCTCGATTCGACGACGATTCGAATCCTGAAAGTGCGGCACGACCTCCCGCGCAAACAACTCGTACGAATTCAGCGTGTCCTGCGGTGACGCCCAGTCGAGCACTCGGATCAGGTGGGTGCCGTAGCCGCCGGAGACTTCTTGCATGCGCTCGATGTGCTCGATCGCATCTTGCGGCGTTCCGACCACACCGAGATTGGACGCACGGAACACATCGAGGACCGACGCCCCCTCATCGAGACCCGACGAATCGTAGATAGCCTTCAGAAAGCTCGCATCCCGGAACAGGTAGCGGCCGGCGTCTTCTATGGCGTACGCGACCTGACGCTCAGCTTCTTCCCGCGTGGGGGCAACGTGAATGACACTCACGAGCCGCCAGTCTCGGCGGTCGCCCGGTCCGTGTCCGTGCAGCGCGCGCTGCTCCGAGTAGATGTCCCAGTGTTCGGCGAGCACGCGACTGCCAGCGTCGGTGGCGGCGGCGAGGGCGAGCATCGGCAATCCGAATCGCCCGGCCAACATCGCGCCCGCGGGTGAGATGACGGCTGTGACAGCCACCTCCGGGTGGGGGCGGGTATAGGGCAGCATCTGCAGCTGGGCCTGTCGCAGTTCGAACCACTCGGTTTTGCGGTCGATACATTCGTCGGATGTGAACAGTGCGAGAATCGCTTCGAGAGACTCTTCCATGCGCTCACGGAGCGATGAATACTCGAGTCCCATCATCGCCGCGTCGGACGGCAGGGCACCCGGCCCGACGCCCATGATGAGCCGACCGCGGGTGAGGTGGTCCAGCAGTGTCATACGTTCGGCCACCATCAACGGATGGTGGTAGGGAAGCGAGACCACTCCGGTACCCAGTTTGATGTTTCGGGTGCGTTGGGCGGCTGCTGCGATGAAGAGTTCCGGACTGGAGATGATTTCCCAGCCACTCGAGTGGTGCTCGCCGACGAAGGCTTCCTCGAACCCGAGCTTGTCGAGGTGTTCGATGAACTGGAGGTCGCGCTCGAGGTCCCAGGTGGGATTGTTCGACGGCTTGTGCTCGGGCCCGAGGAAGACACCGAACTTCATCCGCGTGCGGTCAGGGCTGGTCACGATCGATCACTTCCTTTGGTTACGCGGGTAGTCCATTCGACGGCTGGTGATCTAGTCATGAGTGGCAGTCCTTCGTGCATCGGTCGCTGCGTGGTCGATCTCGCCCTTCGCGGTAAAGATCACGCCGTAGGCGCGGCGTGCGCCCTCGACTGTGATCCGTGCGGCGGCGACGTCGTCGACGACGCTTTCCACGGGGCGTTCGAATGGATTTCCGATTCCGCCGCCGCCGCTCGTCTCGACGATGAACTTCTCGCCCGCGAGAAAGGGTTCGTTGTTGACTTTCGAATTGAGAACGACGGTGTCTCCCGCAAGTGTGTGCTTCTTGAAGGCGCCGGTGACCCCGGAACTCCCTCCGTCACGCCCTCGTGGGCCGATTTCGAGCCGATCGCCACGAGTGGTGACGTAGGCGTCGGCGAGAAGCCGGAAAACCGTGCGGGTTCCGAGGCCGCCGCGCCAGCGTCCTGGTCCGCCGGAGTCCGCGATGTACTCCACCTCCTCGACGATGAGGGGGCAGCGCGCTTCTACCGGCTCGACCTGAGGAACCGAGTTTCGCCCGAGGCCGAAGTGAACGCCGGTCGCATCTGGTCCGTCCTTTCCGAATCGGGCTCCCACTCCGCCGAATTCGTAGGCGAGATGGACCCAATACGGTGCCGTCGTCGCCGCGATCGAGAAGGGTTGCAGGATCCCTGATGCCGCGATGGCGCGTTCGGGGACTGCATCGGACAGTGCCTGGAGGACGGCTTCCATGGCAGCGTACGCCGGGAGGAAACGTCCACCACAGGGGTAGGGTGACTGGGCGTTCAGCAGAGTGCCCTTGGGCAGATTCACCTGCAGGACGCGCAGGCACCCGTCGTTCATCGGGATCGTCGGGTCGACGAAGCACCGGAACGCGAACACTGCTGCGGCGAGCGACTGGGAGATACTCGAGTTGACGGCAGCGGCGACTTGTTCGCCGGTTCCCTCGAAGTCCAACGATATCTCGCGGTCGCCAATTGTCACTGCCACCTGCACGCGATGGTTCCGCAGGTCAGTTACTCCGTCGTCGTCGATTGTGTAGTCGGAGCGGTAGGTTCCGGCAGGCAACTCCGCAATCGCGGCTCGGGTGAGCACCTCGGTGTAGTCCAGGTAGTCGTGGACGCCGGCCGCGAATCCCTGCACTCCGTATTCTTCGATGAGTTCCTCGACACGTTTGGCAGCGGTCGACGCGCCTGCGATGAGCGCGCGAACATCGCCTTGCACCTTGTCAGGTGTCCGGCTGTTCAGGGCGAGGATCCGCATGATCGGATCCTCCAACCCGTCCGCGCCGGCGATGCGGACGGGCGGCAATTGCAGTCCCTCGGCGAAGATCTCGGTGGCCAAGGAAGCCATTCCACCGGCTGAGGCTCCGCCGATGTCCGACACATGGATCAAGGTCGCGGTGAAGTACTCCACCGCACCTGCGACGAAGATCGGTTTGAAGATGAGGATGTCGTTGGTGTGGACCCCGCCCTTGTAAGCGTCGTTGGTGGCGAACACATCTCCGGGACGCATTGTGTCGATCGGGATGTCGGCGAGCAGGAAGGGCACCGCCACCGACAGCGCCATACTGTTCATCAAAGTCGTGGCCATCGAATGAGCAATGAGGCGGCCGTCCTTGTCCAGGATGGCGGCCGACGCGTCGGAACCCTCCACGACGAAGGTCGAGAAGGCGGACCGCACGACGACGATACTCGCCTCCTCGGCGGCGACGACGAGTGCATTGCGGAGCACCTCGGAAGTCAGTTGCGCTGCGCCCTGTTCGCTGGCGTCGAGAGTTACGGCCGATCCGTCGGCCAGTACGTGCGTCATTACTTCTCCTCCGAAGCGCGCGTCAGAACTACGTTGAACTCTGCGTCAACCAGGGCATTCCATGCCGGTGGGACCACAATGGTCGATTCACCGTCGGCGATGACGAGAGGCCCCGGCACCGGCTTGGCGCCGATTCCTTCGCGTTCGTAGACGGGAGTTTCCCGGTATTCACCGAACTCTCGGAACCACACGCGGCGCTTCCGTGACGGCCCCTGCCCCTGTGCATCGGATGTCGCGCGGCGTCCGAGAGGCACTTTGGGGACCACGTGGGTGACCCGGACTCGGTAGCTCACCAATTCAATCGGGCCGGAGCCGTCGATTCCGTACGCCTCCTGGTACTTCTCGGCGAAGCGCGCACGCAGTTCCGGGAGCGAGGCGTCATCCCAGTGCCTGCCGCTGCCGTCGCTGATCCGGATGGTCAATTCGTGTGCCTGGCCGGCCAAGCGCACATCGACGGACCTCTCGACTCGGGTGGTCGGCGCGGCAAGTTCCACACCCAGATCCGCAGCCGCGGCCTCGGAGAGCTGAGCGAAGGTGTCGTCGACCGACGTACCGTCGATTGCGTTCTCGTGGCACAGCCGGGTGAGGACACGATCGGTGCTCAAGTCGGTGCCCAAGAGTCCGACTGCGGAGCCGACACCGCATGACGGGGGAATGATGACGGTGCCGATGTCGAACTCCTCGGCCACTCGCGCCGCATGCATCGGGCCTGCGCCACCGAAAGCGACGACCGAGAAGTTCCGAGGATCCAGGCCACGTTGGACAGTAACCACCCGCACCGCTGCAGCCATTGTCGCGTTGGCGATCTCGTGAATGGCGTTTGCCGCGGCTTCGAGACCGACACCGAGCGGTTCTGCCACACGCTCGCGGATCGCGCGGGCCGAATTCGCGGGCTCGAGTCCCATCGTTCCACCCGCGAAACCGATCGGATCCAGATAGCCCAGGACGAGGTTCGCGTCGGTGACGGTCGGGTCCTGCCCGCCGCGAGCGTAGCACGCCGGGCCGGGCTCGGAACCGGCCGAATGAGGTCCGACACGCAACGACCGGCCCTGGTCGACCCAGGCGACGCTGCCGCCGCCGGCTCCGACCTCGGCAAGGTCGATCGCCGGCGTCTTGATCGGCACTCCGGTGCCGGCGCGACGTCCTCCGAAACTCCCCTTGCCGCCGACGTGGAACTCGGTGGTGATGGCCGGGGCGCCATTGCGGACCACCGAGGCCTTCGCCGTCGTTCCGCCCATGTCGAACGAGATCACATCCGGTTTACCCGCCGACAGACCTGCGGCACGGGCGGCGAGTACTCCGGCCGCGGGACCTGACTCGATGGTCGCGACAGCACGGCGACCGGCGAGATCTGCGGACATGACTCCCCCGCCGGACTCCATGACCTGAACGCGCGCATCGATTCCGGCGTCGCGAAGCCGCTGCTCGAGCTTCCGTAGATACGAGACCATCACCGGGCCGACGTAGGCGGACATCAGGGTAGTGGTGGTGCGTTCGTATTCACGCAGCTCTGGCCATACCTCGGCCGATGTCACGACCGTCGCCCCTGCGGGGAGCACGTCGCGCACGATCTCTGCGGCGCGCAACTCGTGGGCGGGGTTCACGTACGAGTGCAGCAGCGCGATCGACACCGATCGGATACCGCGGTCCCGGATCTGCTCGGCGACTGTGCGCACGGACGACTCGTCCAGGGGAATGATGACCTCACCCGCGCTGTCGAGGCGCTCGTGTACGTCGAAACAGTCGGCCGCTGGGATGGGCGACAACGGCGGATCGAAGAATGTGTCGAAACGGTCCTCCTCTACCCGCGCGTAACGGCCGAGGGGAAGAAGGTTACGAAATCCTCGCGTACCGATGTGCGCGACCCGGACACCCTTCTGCTCCAGAATCGCGTTGGTGGCGAGTGTGGTCGCATGGACCACCCGATTCACCGCGGTCGGTTCCACTCCCGCGGTGGCGAGGGCCGCCTGCACGCCCTTGACGATTCCTTCGGTGGGATCGCCGTGAGTGCTGAGCGTCTTGGCAACCGATGCCTGGCCGGCCGGGCCGGCGAGGACGACGTCGGTGAAGGTGCCGCCGACGTCGATGCCGAGGGCGTACCCGTTCGGCGAATGGTTCGGATCTGCTGACATGGAGTCACCCTAACTACTTGAGCAAGCGCTTGTCTATGAGATGGTGGTGTGCAGTTGAGACCGCGATTCGGCGACGAGAACGGACAGCCAGGGCACCAACTCCCGGCCGTCCTCCCCCGCCCGGCTCCACGGGATCCAGCAGACGTCCTCATGTTCCCAGTTGAGCCGGATCCGTTGATGACGCGTGGTCGCCACGAAGACGTGCACCGTCCAATTCCCGTCATCGCCGGGCAGGCACAACACCGGACCCTCGACCAGATCGTCCAGGTCGAGGCGGGACAGTCCCGTCTCCTCGACCAATTCGACCAACACGTGTTCCGCGGGATCGGCGCCGGAGTCGAGATAGCCCGTGACGCAGTGCCACCTGCCCGGGTCGCTGGCAACAAACGAACTCCTCCGGAGCAAACACAGGGCACCGTCGTTCTGCAGGAGCAACGCGACGACACTGCGATCATTACGCCCGAGTCGCTGGCCCGTGCAAGCCATCTCCACCCCTTTCGGTGTCGTGGATCACTATACACTTACCCAAGCGCTTGCTCAGTAGTGTATCTTCGGGAACCATGCAGACCGATCTCGCAGGCAAAATAGCGCTGGTGACCGGCGGCGGCGCCGGCATCGGCGCTGAACTATCCCGTCGACTCTCCCACCGCGGCGCGACGGTTCTCGTGCTCGATCGTGACCTCAGCGCGGCCAAATCCGTAGCGAACTCGATCGAGCGGGGAACCGCCGTCCAGATGGATCTCGCGGACTCCACATCGATCGCGCTCGCTCTCGCAGATAACGCAGCGCTGCGCGAGGTCGACATCCTCGTGAACAACGCAGGCCTGACCCGAGTCGAGCGGTTCGTCGACAGTGACCCCTCGGCATGGGACACACTGTGGCAGGTGAACCTTCGCGCGCCCATGCAGCTCTGCCACGCAATCATCCCGGAGATGACGAAACGCGGATGGGGCCGGGTCGTGTTCGTCGCCACCGACAGCGCGCGAGCGGGCGGAGGCGGGGAGGGCATCTACTCCGCGACGAAAGCCGGCCTGCTCGGGTTCTCGAAAACCCTGGCGCGGGAGACAGCTCGGGACGGCATCACGAGCAATGTCGTCTGCCCGGGCCTGATCGACACTGCCATGCTGCAGTCGGTTGCGGAGAACAACCCCGCACTGATGGACAAACTCGTCGGTGCCATTCCCATGCGCCGCATGGGATCCGCAAACGAGGTTGCGGCGGCAATCGAGTTCCTCTGCTCCGCCGACTCCGGGTATGTCACCGGACAAACCTTCAGCGTCAACGGCGGTATCACCATGATGTGATGTGGTCGCGCGGACCGCATGGCTCGATGAGGATCGATCTCTCCAGGCACGACAGTGCTCGTCACTGTCGTGCCTGGAGGAACTTCGGGTAACTCCCTCCTAGAGAACCACAACTGGATTGATCGGACTCGCAGTGCCTCCCACGATGGGCAGTGGCGCGGCGACGAACAGGAACTCCCCCTGCTCTGTTCGCGAAAGCTCTTCCAGCCACAGCATTTCGATAAGCGATACACCATGTTCCCACAGCGTCAGCATGTGAATGTCCTCGTCGACGGACCCGTGGAACACGCCACCGGGATCGAGTGCACCCACCGCGATGTTGTCGCTGCCGATAGCCACGACGTCACGTTCGACCAGCCACCGGCCCCCGCTGTGGCACAGACCTGGCTGCTCGTCGTTGTATTTTCCCGGGTCGTCGGCGAATACCGTGGCCCATCCGGTTCGGACGAGCACCACATCGCCAGTCCGGACGTCGACACCGGCAGACTGCGCCGTGTCCGCGAGCAACTGATCGTCGATTCGCATCGAAGCCGGCAAGTGCGGCACCCCGAGATGCCCGGCAACGTCGAGCATCACGCCGCGGGTGATGAGCGGGCCGAGTTTGTCGATCCCACACCGCGTCGCGCCGTAGCTGCGCACCCGATTTGCCGAATGACCATTGAACAACGAATCACCGCGCCACATATGCGACAGCGCATCGATGTGAGTAGTCGTGCCGTGCGGCGAGACCATCAATGCATCGTCCGCCACCGACATCTCGCCCTTGATCCGTCCTGTGCCGGCGGCGTAGTCCCCGCCGTCCATCGACATGAAATGCTGTGGCAGTGGCCGCCCGGCAAGATGGGGGACGCGGGATGCGGCCGGCCCGGACGTCGATCCTCGGATGGGCAGGGCCAGTGAGATGACCGTGCCGTCTCGGACGGAGCCGATCGCGTTTCGCACAACTTCCGCGGTCAAGAGGTTGGCGGCGCCGCGTTCGTCATCTGCTCCCCACCGGCCCCAGTTCCCGAAGCGCACGTCCCTGTCGCGTTCAGCCGGTTCCGCCATTCGTTCATCCTTTCGGCACTGCCGCAGCATCTGACCTTCAGCGTATGATACCAAGCAATCGCTTGCTTAAACACTTTCCTATGAAGAAGGATGCGCCGATGCCCCAGAATTCGAGCCCCGTCCTCCATCCGTCCGAGCCCGCCGCCGGCGCAGCGCCGGAGTCGCACAGCTCGGCGGTGCCGGCTCACGAGCAAGTTCCGGAGCATCGAGTCAAGGCGATGCTTACCCGGTACGGAATCGACGTGCCCGCCGGCGCGACCTTCAGTTGCGCCGGCGAAGCAGCCGAGGCCGTGAGCGGATTGCACGGCCCACTTGTATTGAAGGCTTTCGGCCCCGGACTACTTCACAAAAGTGACGTCGGCGCCGTCGTCCTCGGCCTCGCCGCCGACGACGTTCCGGCAGCGGCCGCGAAGATGGAAATATCACTGGCCGGCAAAGATCTCGTCCCGACCGGGTACCTGGTCGAGCAGCAGCACCGGGGCGGGCTCGAGCTGATCGTCGGTGTCGTCCGCGATTCCACCTTCGGTCACGTCGTTCTCCTCGGGCTCGGTGGTATCGCCACCGAAATGCTCGACCTCTCAGCGCTGCGCGTCGCACCACTCACCCGTGAGGATGCCGAGGCACTGGTGGACGGGTTTCCGGGCGCCCCACTATTGGAAGGCGCACGGGGTCGCATGCCGGCCGATCGTGGCGCACTCGTCGACTTCCTGCTGGCAATCGCCGGCGAACAAGGCATGATCCACGATCTCGGCGACCGGTTGGAGGAATTCGAGTGCAACCCGATCGTCGTGACGTCGAGTGGCGTGCAGGCGCTCGATGCACGTCTCATCCTGAACTCGACCACGCACGCCGAAGCTGACCCCGCACCCGCTACCGACTTCTCACGCCTGTTCGCGCCCCGCGCGATCGCCGTCGCCGGCGCATCCACCAGTCGTTCCACCTTCGGCAACCGCTTCCTCGCTGCCTATCGTGCAGCCGAGTGGAACGAACATCTCTACGCGCTTCATCCGCAGGCCACAGAGGTCGACGGCGTGCCTGCCTTCCCGTCGATCGAGGCGATGCCGTCCGCCGTCGACTACGTCGTGGTGGCCGTACCCGCGAATGCGGCACCGAAGGTGGTGGCAGATGCGGCTTCCGCCGGAGTCGGCTTCGTCCACGTCGTAACCGGTGGCTTCGCCGAAATGGGCGAAGCCGGTGCCGCCCTGCAGAACGAACTGGCGCGCGGCGCCGACGGCACGAAGACACGGATCCTCGGGCCGAACTGCCTCGGAGTCTTCGCGCCCGGAGGACGACAGACATTCACCCTCGGTTCACCGATCGAGTCCGGATTCGTTTCCGTGGTGTCGCAGAGCGGTGGTCTCTCCGGTGACATGATCACCGTCGGTTCTCGCAGGGGTATCCGGTTCTCCAAGCTGGTCAGCATCGGCAATGCAATTGACGTGACCCATGGCGAACTCGTTGACTGGCTCGTTGACGACCCCGAGACGCGAGTCATCGGCATCTACCTCGAGGGCACCCGGGACGGTTCGTCTCTATTGCATGCATTGCGTCGCGCGAAGGGCACCAAACCGGTTGTGGTGTTGCGTGGAGGTTCGAGCGCCCAAGGCTCGGTGGCGGTGAGTTCTCACACAGGATCGATGGCCAGCAGTACGAAGGTATGGTCCGCTATCGCCGAATCCACCGGCGCGGTCCAGGTCGGTTCCCTCGAAGATTTTCTGTCCTGCCTGAGCTATTTTCAGCAGTACATCGACCACCAGCGTGCCGCCGACGCCGACGGGGTCCTCGTCATCGGACTGGGCGGCGGCGCATCCGTACTCGCAACCGATGCCTGCGATCGGGCCGGCCTTCGGCTCACTCCCCTGCGCGGCGATCTGCGACGAGAACTGCGCGAGCGTGGATACGGAGCGGGAACCAGCGTGGCCAATCCCCTGGAGGTGCCGGTCGGGCCCGCATCGCCCCCGTCAATTCTCGTCGATGCCCTCACACCAGTATTCGCTCCCGAGGGACAGAGCTTTCAGGACCTCCTCATCCATTTCAACGCGGCCGCCTACTACAACTACGGGACCGCAGGCATCCAACCCATGATCGATTCGCTGCACACCGTCATCGAGGCCGAATTTCCGGTTCGCGTCGCAGTGGTCATCCGGAACGCAGATGTGTGCCCACCGTCGGACATCGAGCTCGTGAACAACTTCTCGAGGGAATCCGGTGTCGCGGTGTACCGCGGCTTCGACGAGGCCGCGAGCGCCGTCGCCGCAGCTCAGTGTTTCGACGCCCGCCGGATACCTGAGGCCTGACCGCTGCCGAACAGCGCCAAGCGCCGGGCTTGCGCCCGGCGCTTTGGCTTTCGTTGGTTCAGTATGCCGATACGAGGGCAGGGCCGGTCCTGGCCCGGACTTGCGAACGGCCGAACGTCAGAAGCGGCGCCCACGACGACAGTCGTGGACGCCACCTCTCCCTGCGGCCCGCGGCCTTGACAAGCCGGCTTATGTATCAGTGCGCCACGACATCCGACGCCGTTTGCACGGTACGAACATCAACAGCGCGGCCGTGCGGCATGATCTTCAACACGAACAAGCCGACCAGCGCGAATGCGGCAGCGATGAGGAACGCGATGCGATACCCTTCCGGTCCGAAGAACGTTCCCAGTTCGGTGGTGAACGCGTGCATCGCAAGCATGGCGAAGACAAGCTGGACTGCGAGCGCGCTGGACAAGTTCTGCGCCGACAGCATGATCGACGACGTGATGCCCTGCTTCTCCGGAGGCGCCGACTGGACGACGAGGTTGGGCAGGCCGCCGTAGGTCGCACCCATTCCGATGCCGCAGAAGAGCAGCCACAGCAGCACCTGCCACGACTGCGAGTGCAGGAAGGCGAGACCGACACTGCCGACCGCGAAGGCACTGCACCCGACCATCATCGGATATCGGATACCCCACCGCATCGCCTTCGCACCGCAGACCAGGCCACCGATCACCATGGCGGCACCATGGGGAGCCATATAGGCGGCGACGCCGAACGCATCCGAGGCAAATCCGATCTCCCCACTCGGATCCCGCGGCATCTGAACGATCAACGGGACGAGCGACACCACGATTGCAGCGGGTCCGTACACAGCGAAGTTGAGTACGAGGGTTGTCCACATCGGCCGTGTCCGCAACAACGAGATCTCGATGATCGGTTCGGGGAACGAGCTGTCCCACCAGACCCAAGCCACGAAGCAGGCCACGCCCGCCGCGATGAATCCGAGGAACGCGAGCGAGGTCCATCCCCATGTTCCCGCATTTCCGAGACCGTATACGAGCAGTGCGCCGCCGACGCCGAGCAGAAGCGCGCCGAGCCAGTCGAGGCGGGACTTCACCCTCAACGGCGACTCCGGCAACAAGGCCAGCACACCGACGATGCACACCGCTTGGAAGGCGGCGATGCACCAGAACACAGAAAGTGGGCCGAATGAGTCGATCAGCCACCCGGCGATGAACGGCGCAACTACCAACAGGGCGCCGGCGCCTGTGAATGTCACCGTAATCGCGAAGGCGATCAACGGTTTCGGGAAGACATCCCGGATGAGAGAATACCCGAGCGCCGGAGTCACGTAGAGCAGTCCCTGTAGGCCTCGGCCGACGAGGAAGATTTCGTAGTTCGGCGCCATCGCGGACACGACCCCGCCGACGGCCGACAGGCCGGTCACGATGATCAGGAGGTTGCGCTTGCCCCGCAGGTCGGCCAGCTTCCCGATCAGGGCGACACCGACAGCGGTGACAAGGTTTGCGACGGTGATCGTCCAGCCGAGGTCGGCTGTCTGGAAGTGCAAGCCGATCCCGGGAAGTGCGGTGCCGACGAGACTGTACGAGAACGTCGCAAGTTCACCGAGCATGACAACGACGACGAGCGCGCCGATCCAGCGTGGTGTCCAGTAGTTAGCCTTCTCGTCGACTACTGGTGTCGAGCGGGTTTCGTCGAGGGGGTCGAGGGAGGGGGGATTTGTTGTCATACACGGCTCCTGTCCGATCCGGAACTATGACGGAGGTTGATGTGACGCACGACACTGCGTGCTCGGGGTCACATTAATTGACCAAGCGCATGCTTGGCAATAGTCGCCATCGGCCCGGTGTGCCGAGAGCAACAAGGATCAGTAGCCACCCTGCACGGTAAAGATCCGGCGCGGGTTGTCGACGAGCATCGTGTCGATGTCCTGCTGACTCACTCCCCTCGACAACAAGGCAGGCACCACATCCTGAGGGATGTGGGTCCATCGCCACTGGGGATTCAACTCCCGACGCCGGACCGGATCCGACATGTCGGAGAAGCACGAGGTGTCGTGCGACAGGACCATGCGCTCTGCGTACCCGCGTCGACACATCTCGGCAACGATCTCGACCCGCTTCTCGAAGGGGACGGTGTTGAGCCCGAATCGATCCATCCCCAGATACGAACCCTCGTCGGCCAGTCCGGCGAGATATCCGTAGTCATCGGTGTCACCCGAGTGACCGATCACCACGCGAGTGAGGTCGACACCCTCTTCCTTGAAGACCTTCTGCTGGTCCAATCCACGGCGCAGTCCCGAGTGCGTATGCGTGGTGATCGGAGCACCGGTCTCCCGATGTGCGTGCGCGACCGAGCGCAGCACGCGGTCGACATCTTTGGTCAGTCCTGCTTCGTCTGTGACACATTTCAACAGCGCCGCCCGGACTCCGGTGCCGGTGATGCCTTCGGTGATGTCGCGGACGAAGAACTCGGCGAGGCGGTCCGGCCCACCCGCCGGTGTACCGGGGCCGCGGTAGTGGAAGTACACGGGAAGTTCACTGAGCACATATGCGCCGGTCGCGACCACAATGTTGACGTCGGACTGCTCGGCAACACGCACAACCCGAGGGACGTAGCGGCCGAGACCGATAACGGTGAGATCGACCAATGTGTCGAAACCCTCGGCCTTGAGTGCCGTCAGCCGTTGGACGGCCTCCGCAATCTGCGCATCCTCGTCCCACTGTTCGGGGTAGTCGGGCCAATTCTGTTGCACTTCGGGGCTGGTGACGAAGATGTGCTCGTGCATCAGAGTGCGGCCGAGCGCCGACACCGGCACCTCGCCGGTCGCGGTCGGGATAGTGGCTTCTATGGTCATCTATTCTTCTCCTGGAGATGGCACCGCGAGGTAGGACGGGTGGGAAGCTTGTGCGGGCAGGTGCTCAGATCGGCGCCTGCGGGTGCACGATGTGGTTCTGCGCGTGCCAGGGCTGGTGCGCCTGGAACCCGCCGTCCACGATGATCGTCTGACCCGTGACGTATCTCGATTCTTCTCCGGCGAGAAACGTGATGACCGACGCCAGGTCCGCGGTCTCGCCGAAGTCGTCGACCAGCAGGTTGGCGTTGTACGCCGCGAGCTTGTCCGGAGACAGGTTCTGCTTCGCGGTCGGGCTCAGAATCAGGCCGCTGGCAACGGCATTGACACGGATTCCCCGTTTGCCGTGCGAGGTGGCGACCGAGCGGGTGAGCGAGTATTTCGCGGCCATCGACGCCGCGTAGGCGACATGCACGGTGTCCCCGCTGAAGCCTGATGTCGAACCGACGTTGACAATCACTCCTCCGCCGCTGCGCTGCATGATCGGAATGGCGTACCGCGTCGCCCAGACCGCACCGTAGAAGTTGACGGCGAAGGTCCGTTCCCACGCATCGTCGGGCGTGATCTCGACGTTCACGTCAGCCTTCTCCACGCCGCCGTAGGCGACGGCGTTGTTGATCAGGCTGTCGATTCGGCCGAACGTCGTGTCGGCCTGAGCGACAAGCTTCTCGACGTCCGATTGCACTCCCACATCGGCGACCACGGTGTGCACCGATCCTCCCGCTGCGGAGATTTCGTCCGCCACCGCTAGCAGCTTCTCCTCCTGAATGTCGTTGATCACCACGGATGCACCCAACTCCGCCAGTCGCAATGAGACCGTCCGTCCCACCCCCTGCGCTGCACCCGTGACGATCGCGACCTTTCCATCCCAGTCGACCATTGACCCGTTCCTTCCTGTTGGCTTTCCTTCACGCTACTAGAGCAAGCGATTGCTTGGTATAGTCGTGACACCATTATTCGAGGAAAGGAGCGGGCGAATGCTCGACTTCGAGAAACGGCCCGGTGCGGCCCTCATCGCGGGCGGAACGGGCGGCATCGGTCGCGCGATCAGCCGTCTGTTCGCCGAGCGCGGCAGCGACGTGTTCTTCACCTACCGCGGAAATCAAGAGGGCGCCGCCGGCCTGGCATCCGAACTCAGCGCGCTGGGCGCCAAAGCGGAGTTCGCGCGAGTCGACCTCGCGAACAGCGACGACGTCGCCGAGCTCGTCACCCAGGTACGGGCGTCGTGCGGCGCAATCCATACCGTGGTCTACGCCGCCGGTCCCCATGTCCCGATGACCCACCTCAGCAAGGTCACGCCTGAACAATTTCGACACCAACTCGACAGCGACGCTGCCGCCTTCTTCAACCTGGTCCACCCCACTCTCCCGCTCCTGCGCGAAACACGCGGCAACATCGTCGCCGTCACCACCGCCGCGACCCGGCGGTTCCCCGTCCGTGACGGCCTGTCGTCGGCCCCTAAGGGCGCCGTCGAATCCGTCGTTCGGGCGTTGGCTGCCGAGGAGGGGCGATTCGGACTGCGTGCGAACTGTGTAGGACCGGGAATGCTCACCGACGGTATGGCCGCACGACTCATCGGATCCGGCGATCTCGACGACCGAGCGTTGGAGATCACCCGTGGCAACATTCCGCTGCGCCGGTTCGGCGACGCTGACGACATTGCCGAAGCCGTCGCCTTCCTGGCGTCCGACCGGGCTGACTTCATCTCCGGGCAGACTCTCGACGTCGACGGCGGATACGGCGTCTAGAACTTCCGCGTGTGAACGAGGGGAGCGGCTCGGACCGAGCCGCCCCCTCGTTCACACGGGCCGCTATTCTCCGGCCAGCTTTTCGACGACCGGGATGAATGTTTCCAGATCCTTGTCGTTGTGCAGGACGAAGAAGTTCAGGCCGTGCGTGTCCCGCCAGAACCGCAACTTGTCGACCATCTCGCTGACATCACCGCGCAGGATCTGCGGAGTGTCCTCCTGACGAGACAGATTGACCGCACTCCAGCTTTCCGTGCTTTGCGGAATCCCCACTTCCTGAATGCTGGTGCCGATCGCGATGTCGTCAAATCGCGCGCCCGCCGACTCGCGGATCGTGTCGATCTTGCCGAGGAATGATTCCAGACCGCCGTCCTTCTCGTCGGGCGCCGTGCCGTCGGCGCGCACCCGCAACGTCAAATTGATGTAGTCGGCGTACTTGCCTGCCAGACGCAACATCTTCGGGCCACCGCCGGGGAAGAGAAACTTCGGAAACGGCTTCTGTACCGGCTTCGGCTCCTGCACCAGTTCATCGATCTGGTAGTACTCACCCTGGTACGAGAATGGTCCCTCGCCCCACACGCCACGCAGGACGTCGAGTGATTCGACGAAGCGATCAAATCGCACCTTCGGCGGATCGAAACTCAGGCCGGCGCGGTCGTAGTCCTCGCGCATCCAGCCCGTGCCGAGCCCGACATCGAGCCGGCCGTCGGACAACACGTCCAGGGTCGCCAGTTCCTTTCCCAGCACGACCGGGTGCCGATAGTCGTTGGAGAACACCAGTGTTCCGATACGGAGCGTCGATGTTGCTGCTGCCGCAGCGGACAACGCCGCGATCGGCGCAAACCGAGGACCCACGAAATGGTCAGGCATCAGCATCGTCGAGAAGCCGGATTGCTCCACGAGCCGTGCGCGATCCGCCCAGGCCCGGCCCGACTCGGCCTTCCGAACGACCACGCCGAACTTGAATTGCTTAGTCACATTGTCAGTTGTCATCTGCCTTCATTCCTCGCTCACTGCTACCAGAACGGGCTTCGGTGCTGCCTCCCGCAGTCCGCCGAATCGGCGAACCGCTTCCAGCAGGTCGGAGAGCGCCCGCTTGCTCGCCGAGGTCCGGGGCGCGACTCCCGTGAAGCCATGTGGCACATCGGGAAAGGAGTGCAGCTCGACCGATACGCCCGCCCGGATCATCCGAAGGGCATAGTCGATGGCCTCGTCGTGCAGACAGTCCGCGCCCGCCGCCGCGACGTACGCGGGCGGAAGTCCGACCAGGTTCGTCGTTGCGGAAGGAGATGCATAAGCAGCCGGCGCGGACCGCTGGGCGCCCAGATAGTGCCGCCAGCATACCTCAGCGTCGTGAGCGTTGAAGATCGCGCCGTCGGCGTACCTGCGCATCGAGTCGAAGCCGAGCGTGGAATCGATGAACGGGTAGAGGAGGATCTGACCCGTCACGAAGACGAGACCCTCGTCGCGCAGCCTCAGAGCAACGGCGGCGGCAAGTCCGGCGCCGGCGCTTCCACCGCCGATCACGATATTTCCGTCGCCCAGCCTGTCGAATTGCGCTGACTCACCGGCCGATGCCAGCGCCGTCACCACGGCGTAGCAATCCTCGAATCCGGCGGGATAGGGGTGCTCCGGCGCGAGCCGGTAATCGACCGACACAACCCCTATCCCGAGTTCGGATGCGATACGCGCACAGAGACTGTCGTCCTCGTCCGCGGTGCCGACAACGTAGCCGCCGCCGTGGATCCACACGAGTGTCGGGGAATGGGCCGACAGGTCTGCCGGCAGGTAGACGCGCGCCTCTACCTGGTGCCCGTCGGCGCTACGAACGCTGCGGTCGACGAGTACCTCCAGGTTCGGGGGGAGCCGTGGTGGCTCGATCGACGCGCGCAGTTCCGCGAAACTCGCCCGCTGGGCAGCGGGGTCGTCGAACTGCAACGGTGGAAAATTGGCTACTACAGCTTCGAATTCGGCATCCACTAGTTCTCCTGTGTCGGGTTGTGAACGAACACGTCCACGGGTCACCCCGTTCCCGTCGCACCACCGTCGAGGACGAGATCTGTTCCCGTGATGTACGAGGATTCGTCGGAGGCCAGAAATACGGCACCTTCGGCTATTTCCTCGGGCTCGCCGGGGCGGCGGAGCGGAAGCCCACTCCAGAGATCGGGGTCCCGCTGCTGCTGCTCGGGGATGTTGACGCCCAGCATCGGTCCTGTGATCGCGCCGGGTACGAGGCAGTTTACGCGGACATTCGACGGCGACAACTCCGCTGCGGCAACGCGGGTCAGTCCCCGCAGGCCCCACTTCGTCATCCCGTAGGCCGCGTGCCCGACGTGTCCGCCCAACCCTGCGGTGGACGACACGTTGATGATCGAACCGCCGCCGGAGTCGATCATCAGCGGCGCAGCGGCGCGGATGCCGAGGAACGAGCCTTTGAGGTTGACGGCAATCATCGCGTCGAGCGCGTCGTCGTGCTCGTCGAGAATCGGACGTGTCCAGTATCGCGCAGCGTTGTTGACGAGCACGTCGAGTCGGCCGAAGTCGGTCTCGACCGCGGCGACGACCGCTTTCCACGAGTCCGCGTCGGATACATCCAGATGAGCGAAGCGGACGTCCCCATCGATGTCTGCTGCGGTTGCAGCGCCGAGATCATCGTCGACATCGGCGATGAGCACTCGGGCTCCCTCGCGTGCGAAGGCCCGCGCCTCTGCTGCACCCTGTCCCCGCGCGCCTCCGGTGACGAGTGCCACCTTTCCGGCAAGCCGGCTCATACTGCGGCCGTGGCGCGCTCGCGGTCGGTCACCGGAAGGCGGAAGTGCGGAATGATGTGTTCGCCCCACGCCTTGATGGTTGCCATGCACACATCTTGGGGAACGGTGCCCATTTGGATGAGGCAAAGTACCTCGTCCACACCGACCCTCTCCAACTCTTCGACATACTTGATCGCGGTGTCGACGCTGCCGTACGCGTGGTCGACGTTGAAGTTGGCTGCGGCAAGAGATCGTTCGGAGTACTGAGGGCGGTCACCGCGGTCGAACGCCGCCTTTTCCGCCTCCGCCTTCGCATGCATGTATGCGATGTTGTCGTCGTTCACGGTGTCACCCGTGGGCGGCTTCGCTCCACCGAGGTGCCAGTACCCGATCGATTCGCCGAAGAACCGTTGCCCGCGTGCACCGATCTCCTTGGCGGCCTGCTCGTCGTCGAGGACGATCGTCGGGCAGAGCGCGACGAAGTGATCGTTGACGACATCGGAGACGAATTTCTCACCGGTGCGGCTCCGCACCCGATCCCAATACAGTTGGTGCTGCATCTTGACGCTGTCGAGGCCGCCGAATCCGAACACGAGGGCACCGACGCCGAGTTCGGCCGAATGGACGACAGTGTCGGGCTTCGTGCTGGCCAGGAAGAGCGGCGGGTGCGGTGTCTGCACGGGCCGGGGCAGCACGCGCAACGGCGAGTTTCCCTCCGGAGCCTGGATGTCGAGAAGCTCACCGTGGTACTCGAAGTCGGGCGAACGCCATGCCGCGGATACGATGCGCAGGGCCTCCTCTACCTGTGCTGCGGTTTCTGCGGGATCGACGTTGCACATCGCCGCCTCCTGCAGAGTGCCGCCGCGCGCGGCTCCCAGGTCGAGGCGGCCGTTTGAAAGCACATCGAGCATGGCCGCTCGTTCGGCCACTCTCGTCGGGTAGTTGAAGTTGAACGGCATACAGACGGCGCCGTGTCCGATTCGGATGCGCGAGGTCTTTGCCGCCACGGTCGCGAGGAACAGCTCCGGCGCCGACATGTGCGAGTAGTGTTCGAGCCCATGGTGTTCGACCGCCCAGATGCCGTCGAAACCCATTTCCTCGGCGTACAACGCCTGCTCGATCGAGTCGTGGTACGTCTGGCGTTCCTTCTCCGGGGTCGGGTCGGCGATCTGCGCCTCGAAAATCATGGAAAACTTCATTCTTGTCCCTTCATTGAGCAAGCGATTGCTTTTCACCGCGCCCATTGCGATCGGGACGACGGAGATACCGGATGGTGCGCGCTGCTCAGGCAGCGCGGAGGGCGTGCCCGGAACGGGCCAGGGTCGCGACCCGGCGTCCGAGCAGGCTGATATTCGACGCCAGCGTCACATCGGAAAACTGCGGGGTTCCGTCCCACGACGTCTCGGTTCCTGCGTCCCGCTTGGTGACAACCGTGCCGGCACCGCCGACGACGTACCCGCCGAGGTTGCGCACCGAACGCGCGAGAAAGTCGACATCGATCGCGGCGGTGGCGGCAGACGCCCCGATGACGACGACGCCCACTGCCGCGTACCGCATGCTCGCATGAGCATGTTCGAGCATGATCAGACGCCGCAGCTCGTCGAGCCCAGCCGACCGATGTCCCGATTCGACGATCACGACGAGTCCGTCCAGCCCCGGCCCGACCTCGCGTTCATCGGGTTGCACACCCTCGGCGTCGAAGATCGCACCGAGCGCGGCGTCCATCATGTGAGCAGAGTCGTAATCGCCCCAACTGTCGGCATCACGGTAGGCGTGAGCCGCCAACCGCGCCCGGCCGGCCACCGCGCGAGATCCCCCGTGACGGCGCAGTCGCGGAGCCTTGCCTGCAGGAGTGAATGCTGGTTCCTCCACACGAGCGGCGGCGAGGCGGGAGAAACGGGGCGCGAGATCTGAGCTGACCAACATGGGGCGATTCCTCCGAACAAGGTGGGGTATCGCCTATGTAACCGCGATCACAGCGTCTAGTCAAGAGGCAGTGAGTCTAGTGAAAATTCTCGGGGTCCAGCGCGGCCATCCACATCGCCGCCAAGACGTCGATAGCCTCTTCGGCGTCGAGGTCCGAATCACGCGCCGACCACTGCATGAACAAGCTTCCGAGCTGGGAAAAGATCAATACCGCGCGGATCCGCGCCTGCTTCGCGGACCACTCTCCCGACGTCGACAGTGCTTTGGCAATTCTGTCCGTTTCGAACTCGAAGCTGCGAGCGCGGCGATCCCCGATCTCCCGTTCCACGCTGGCCGCGTCACTCACGGCAATCGAGATATCGCGGGTCTGTTCCCACATGCCGATGATCTCGGTGAGCCAGGTGCGGAAACCGTCCAGAGTCGGTTGCGCCAGCACAGTGGCGAACTCGGCGAAGGGCTGAGCGTAGGCGACGTCGAGTTCGTCGAGGAGTGCATTGACGACGTCGGCCTTCGTCTTGTAGTGCAGATAGAAGGTGGCGCGTGTGGCACCGGCGGTCTTGGTGATGTCGGTGACCGCGGTCGCCAGGTACCCGTTTTCCACGAAGCAGGCGACCGCAGCTTCTTTCAGCCGGTTTCTGGTCATCTCCTTCTGGAGGTCGCGCATGTTCGTGCGCACAACGTCGGTCATGTCGTTGCCCTGCCTCCCGGATCCCGTTCGAACTGCAACTCTAGTTCACAGGCAGGCCGTCGTTCACCCACCTGTCCCGGCGACCGGGCCGTGCAGCCAAGTGGGACTGCTACCCGTGTTCGATCCACACGCTCTTGTGCTCGAGCCACTCGTCCAAGGTGCCCGGCCCGTTCGAGATGCCGTTCCCGCTCTCCTTCTGCCCGCCGAACGGCAGTGCCCAGTGGAGCCGACGATAGGTGTTGACCCACACGGTGCCGGCCTCGAGCCGGCGCGTCAGACGGTGGCCCCGGGTAAGGTTCTGCGTCCACACACCAGCAGCCAGGCCATAGCCACTGTCGTTGGCCAGCCTGACCGCCTCGTCCTCGTCCTCGAACGGTAACGCCACCGCGACGGGGCCGAAGATCTCCTCACGGCATACCCGCAGATGCGGATCGTCGGTCACGAACAGCGTCGGCTCGACGAAATATCCCGCCGCGAAGGGACTCTCGGCGGGAAACAGCGCACTGCCGCAGCGCCCGCCGAACGCAACCGTGGCACCGTCCTCGCGCCCGCTCTGGAGGTACTCACGGACTTTCTGGTACTGGCCGTGAAATGCCAACGGTCCCATATCGGTCCCAGACTCGAGGGGGTCCCCCAAGATCATTGCAGATGCCCGCGCGCGAAGCCGTTCGACGAATTCGTCGAAGACCTCCCGTTGAATCAATATTCGCGACCCCGCGATGCAGGCTTGTCCAGCGCTGGCGGTATAGATTCCCGCCGCGACGGTGTCGGCCGCCAGATCGAGATCCGCATCGGCGAAGACGATGTTCGGCGACTTCCCGCCGAGCTCGAGTGCGAGGGCCTTGACGTTGCACACCGAGTTCTCGGTGATACGGCGGCCCGTCGCCGTCGACCCGGTGAAGCTGATCTTCCGAACATCCGGGTGTTTTACCAGCGCCTCGCCGGCGGTGGCACCGTCGCCGGTGACCACATTCACCACTCCGTGCGGTATGCCGGCTTTATCGAGCAGCTGCGCGGCGGCGAGGACCGACACCGAGGCGCGCTCGGGTGGTTTGACGACGATCGTGTTGCCCCCGGCGATCGCGGCCGAGACCTTGGCCAGAAACATCGCGAGAGGCGCATTCCACGGGATGATCAGGCCGACCACCCCGTATGGCTCACGGATCGAGTATGTCGTGGCCGTCTCGGAGACGAGGACCGTGTCGCCAGTGATCGTTTCGGCAAGTCCGGCATGGAAGTCGATCTGGGCCGCGGCACCGGCAATCGCCGGTTCCGCCTCTCGGCGCGCCCGACCGTTGTCTGTTGCGTCGAGCCGCCACAGCGTGTCGAGGTTGTCGCGGACAGTCGCCGCCCAGGCGCGGAGCGCATCTGCGCGGGCCGCTGCCGGCAACGACCGCCATGGGCCGAGCGCACCCTGTGCCGCGCGAACTGCGTCGTCGATGTCGTCGGCGGTGCCCGCCGGAATCCGTGCCCACACCTGTCCCGATGCCGGATTGACACTGTCGATCCACTCGCCGTTGCGGGCGGGAAGCAGTTCACCGTCGATAAGCTGCAGGTAATCGATCGCCTGGTCGCGGGTCGTCATCACGTGTCCTTCGGTTTTTCGTGCGAGTGCCAGAAGGCTGTCGCTAGGCGGTGGTCCGGGCGGCCGTGCCGGCGTTGACGTCGATGATGCTGCCGGTGACATGCGGGGTGCCGGGCCCGATGAGGAACATGACTGCCGCGGTGATCTCGCTCGGCTCGAGAAGTGCGATCGGCTGGACGTGATGCACTCTCAGGGCGGGTTCGACATCGTCCCAGCAGGGGTTCGGAAGGTCCGGCCGCATTGCGCGGTACAAGGTCTCGTTGTGCACCATCTTTGTGGACGTATTGCCGGGTGCCACACCGTTGACGGTGACGCCGAACGGCGCGAGATCGTGCGCTGCCGCCTTCACCAGGCCGATCGCCCCCCATTTCGAGGCGACATAGGGAACCGACCCGGGCACCGCGGTGCGCCCCTGGTTCGACGCGGTCACCACGATCCGCCCGTAGCCTTGTGCAATCATCCGCGGACTCGCCGCGCGCATGCAGTGGAAGACACCGGTGAGGTTGCTGCCGATCACTTCGTCCCACACATCAGCATCCGCGTCCTGGATCGATCCGCCTCCGTACACCCCCGCATTCGCGATCAGCACATCGATGCGCCCGAAGCGGTCGTGAACGTCGTCGAAGGCAGCGGTCGTCTGGTCGCGGTCCCCGACGTCACAGATGATGCCGAGCGCTTGGACACCATGTTCACGGACCACGGCTTCGGTCTCACGCAGATCGGATTCGACCGCTTGCGGGTACCTGATCGACGGCACATCGGCACAGCGGTCCAGCAGTACGACGTCCGCACCCTCGCGCGCCGCAGCGACCGCGTGGGAACGTCCCTGACCGCGGGCGCCCCCGGTGACAACGACGACCTGCCCCTCCAGAAATCCCATTGTCAGCCTCGTTCCGTCGACGAACCGGCGAGGTGTCCGAACTGCTCGACCAACTCCCGGCGTAGCAGTTTCCCTTTTCCACCGGAGCCGTCGTTGGCGTGCGGAAGGCTGTCGACGACGACGATGTGATCCGGTCGCGACGGTGCCGGAAGCGCGACCGCGAGTTGGTCGGCAACGACCCCGCTGTCGAGTTCGCACCCACGCTCGGGCGACAATACCAACAGAATCTGCGGTTCCGCGTTGGGAACGGGAAGTCCGATGGCGCCGGCCTCGGCGACCCCCTCGACGCGGGAGGCGGCGTCTTCGATCTGCGCGGGTAGGGTCAGCACGCCCCCTCGTTCGATCGAGTCCGCCCGACGCCCGAGGACGGTAAGCCGGCCCTGGGCGTCAATCGATCCGACGTCACCACCCACGAACCATCCCTCTCGGAGGGCCTCGGCGGTGGCCTCCGGTTGCCGGAAGTACCCCGCCGTCACGTGGGGCCCGCTGATCTGGATTTCACCAACGGTGTCCAGGACGGGCACACCGGTGGAGTCGACCACTCGCACTGCGCCACCGAAACGCGCTCGTCCCACTGCACCGTCCGGGACGCTGCCGTCGTCGCGTCTGCCGATCACGCTGTACGGCGCCTCCGTCTGACCGTAGTAGCCGTATAGCGCCAGGTTCGGCAGTCGGCGCGCGATCCGTTCCTGCAACGACGACAGCAGTGGCTCACCACCGAGCAATGCCACGCGGAGGGAACTGAGGTCTGCGGCCGAGTGATCGGAATCGGCCAGTAATTCGGCAAAGAAGCTGGGCGTCACGCTGATGTGGGTGATGCCCTCGCGAGGCACTGTCTCGAGGAACTGAGCGGGGCCGAAGTCGTCCTCGAGAACCAGCCGAATTCCGGCTGCCAGCGCGGGTGCGGCAACCGCGATGAACCCGACGCCCCAGATGATCGGTCCCGTGCCCAATGATGCGTCCTGCAGGGCCGGCACATCGGCCCACAATCCCTGCGCGATCGCGATGCCCGACGCGTGGGTGTACTGCACGGCTTTCGGCAATCCGGTAGTTCCCGAGGTGAAGAACAGCGCGAGGGGATCATCGCCGCCGGCGCCGAGCGGAGGTTCGGCATCCGTCGCCTCTGCTGTGAGCTCGTCGAGATCGAGCGCTTCGGACCCGTCCCGCCGGTCACCTGTTCGAATCCACCGTGTCACCTGCGGGAGGCGCGGACGCAAGCGGTCGGCGAGCTCGTCGAACTTCGCGTCGTACACGAAGGCAGTGGCCTCGATCGAGGTCACGATCTTCTCGAATGTCGCGGTGTCCCAATAAGGATTCAGTGCGCACAGCACCGACCCGAGCTTCGTCTGCGCCAAGTAGTTCTCGGCGACCGACAGGGTGGAATCGAGGAGCGTCGCGACGCGTTCTCCCGGTCGAACCCCCGCGGCGAGGAGTGCGTTGGCCGTCCGATTGACGCGGCCATCGAGTTCCGCGTAGGTGAGCTGTCGGGTCGAGCCGTAGGACAATGCGGGATGGTGGGGCGCGCGATCGCGCTGCGCCGACAAAACCGTGTAGCCGAAATTCGAATAGCGGTAGCTTGTCATGGGTTTCACCTATGTGTCTCGATCGGTTCTCGGGTAGCGAGGTCGGTCTCGCCGCCGCCGGGGTATCCCCCGCCCCCGTGTAGCTCGTCCAGCACGTCGTAGTCCGCCAGGAATCCGCGCCGGGGAATGGCGTCAACGAAGACGACGAATTTGGGCTTCTTGTACGACGCGATGTGTGTCCGTACGTGGGCGATGAGTTCCTCTTCGGATACCGCCGTCGCGGCGCTACGCACGACGATCGCCACTACCGACTGCCCCCATACTTTGTCGGGCCGCCCGATGACCGCGGCATCGGAGACATCGGGGTGGGCGAGCAGCGCACGCTCCACCTCGGCAGGATAGATATTCTCCCCACCGGACTTGATCATTCGCAGCTTCGGACCCACGAACGACACGGTGCCATCCGTTTCGCGGCGACCCAGGTCACCGGTGAAGTACCAGCCGTCGCGGAATCGTGCAGCATTGAGCTCGGGACGATTGAAGTACCCGTTGAACAGGTGCATGCCGCGCGTCGTGATCTCCCCGACTTCACCGGCAGGTACCTCCTGTCCTTCGGGATCGATGATCCGGAGCTGCATGAGCGGGCTCGATCGCCCATGGGTACCCGTTCCACCGATGCCGAACGCGTGAAACGTCAGCATCCCGCCTACTTCGGTCTGCCCGTATCCCGCGTTCGATCTCCCCCAGGGGCTGTAGTCGATGCTGATCATGTGGTTCCAGGTGGAGTTGCCGGGAGCGAAGTGCAGACTCGTGAGGTCGAATCGGTCGTCGCCGTTCGCGGCGACGAGCTGATCGATCATCGCGGGGAACAGCATTGCGCCGGTGCATCGTTCGCGCTCGATCAGCTCACACGCCACTCGAGGGTCGAACTGGGGAAGAATCACGTTCGTCCCGCCACAGAGAACGGTTGCCACCGCGAACATCATGGTGCCGACATGAAACAGCGGGCCGCTGTCGAGGAACACGAAGCCCTCCTCGATCTGCCGTTGCGTGGCGAGCACGAGGGCATGGGCGATGAGCCCACGGTGTGAGAGCAGTGCGCCGTTCGGGTGTCCGTCGAACGCCGCGGTGTACAGCAGCAGTACCGCATCGCGATCGGATACGTCCACGGGGGCGTACTCGGGCGAGTACGACGTCAGCCATCGCTCGTACTCGTCCTCGGGGCCCTGTGCGCTTGAAATCCAGACTGCGGTGCCGTCATTCAAAGGCTCGTGCACCGCGCCCATCGTGGCCGGCTCCGACACGATCACTTTCGGTGCCAGGTCGTCGATCACGAAGCGGAGTTCAGCAACGCTCTGCCTCCAGTTCGCCGGACACAACACGGCTCCGACTTTCCCCGCCGCGACAAGCAGCTCCAGAATGCGATGAGAGTTCGCACCCAACCACAGGACTCGATCCCCGGGACGTACCCCCTCACTCTGAAGCGCATGGGCCAGCCGGTCGGTTCTGTCGTCGAACTGGGTGTAGGTGAAGCGCTGATCGCCATCGACGACGGCAATCGTCTCGCCACGCCCACGTCGGTTCTCACGTACCACGTCGGCCAGAGACAACTCGGTGTACACGAAGCACCCTTTCGCGAGATGGCAGATGGTATCGGCAGCCTCAGCGGAATGCCGGGATGACTTCCTTGGCAAAGAAGGTGATGGCTTTCGCCATCTCGTCGAACGGAATGTGGCGGGTGCTACCAAAGTCGCACATCAGGTGGTTGAACCCGAACTCTTGCAACATCGCTACCTGGCCGATGACACGCTTCGGGTCGCCGATCACCTCGAGCTGCTCCCAACGGAAGTCGTTGCCGACCTCTCCGCCCTTGAGGTAGCGGCCTTCCCAGAACTCGAATCCCTTGGCCACTTCGCCGGTCTTCGAATCGATAGGCGCACTCTTGTCGTTGAAGATGCGCGATCGGTCGAAGCTGGACTCGAAGTGTGCCTGATCCTGCTTCGCCTGCTCGACTGTCGGTGCCAGCCACACCGAACGCGAGACCACGAGGTCGGTGTCGGCGGTGTCGTGACCAGCCTCGGCGGCAATGCGGTGCCACGTCTGGGCAGCCTGGTGAATTTTCTTGAACGGTGCTGCCGGGTCGGCAAGGATCGGCAGGCCACGGCGGGCGTATCGTTCGACGGTTTCCGGGCTCACCGCCGCCACATAGACAGGCGGGTGCGGCGACTGCAGGGGCTTGGGCGTGAGCGACACCTCGCCGCTCTGATAGAACTGGCCTCGATGCTGGTAGGGATCACTGGTCCACAGACCGGTGATTGCTTCGAGTCCCTCATCGAAGCGGTCCCGGGCCTCACTGAGACTCATCCCGAACCCATCGAATTCGATGCTCTGATACCCGCGGCCGAGACCGAGGTCGAGACGACCGTTCGAGAGAAGGTCGAGCTGCGCCGCCTGTTCGGCGACATGGATCGGATTGTGGAGCGGGAGAACAACAACACCTGTACCGAGACGGAGGTTCTCTGTTCGGCCGGCCAGGTAGCCGAGCATCGTGAAGATACTCGGTACCGTGCCGTAGTCGCGGAAGTGATGTTCTGATACCCAGACGCCGTCGAAGCCGAGCTCTTCGAGCAGGTCGGCGACCCGGAGGTTGTAGTCGTACACCTCCTTGATGCTGTTGTTGCGGTCCGGCCGGTGGAACAGCAGGAAGGCCGAAAACTTCATCGGCCGGTTCTCGACGGGAACAGTCATGTGTACAGCCTTTCGACGGTGTGGCCACGGCGGCGTGACTTCCGCCAGGTGGACGCATTGCGGGAATGGTCGTGGACATGCAGGGCGACTATCTATCGATGACGCGGGTGCCGAACTCTTCGATCGACTTCAGGAGTGAATCGCGGTCGGTCCCCGAAAAAGGGACGGACAGCCAGTCGACACCCGCGTCTGTGTAGGCGTCGACCTGCTGAGCGAGTTGGTCGAAGGATTCGAGATCCGGGCTGTCGGTCATGCGCATCCCGAACGGCACGAAGCAGACGTCCGGGCGGTCCCTCCCGGCCGCCTGTGCGCCCGACCGCAGGTATTCGACGCGCCCGGCGAGGTCGTCGATCGTCTCCAGCGCCGGGGTTCTCGTCAATTTCGCCGCCTCGGCCGGCTGCGGCATCGGCATCCAACCCTGACCGAACTCGATCACGCGACGCATCGCTCGCCTACTGTTGCCACCGAACCAAATCGGCGGATGAGGCTGTTGCAGAGGGGCGGGTCGCATCGTGTGCTCAGAGACCGAGTACGGCGGATCGTCGACGGTGACGGACCGGCCTGTCCACGCCATCTTCATCAGCCGGAGCGCTTGATCGGTGCGTTCTCCCCGATCGTCGTAGCCGAGCCCGAGTGCAGCGAACTCTGATCTAAGGTAACCGACAGCCGTGCCGAAGATGACCCGGCCACCCGAGAGCACATCGAGGCTTGCCACGGCCCTGGCCGTGAGAAGCGGGTTGCGATAGGGCAGTACGAGAACGTTCGTCAAGAGTTTCACCCGGGTGGTACGCGCGGCCGCGAAGGACAACGCCACCATCGGGTCGAGCGCCTGGTGGCCACCGCGGCTGAGCCACTTGTCCTGAGGGAAAGGATGGTCGGTGACGGACACGGCGTCGAACCCGGCCTTCTCGGCTGCTTGCGCTACGTCAGCGACTGCATCGGCAGTGAGGAACTCCGCGGGTCTGTCGACCTGATCGGTGGGCAGACCGAGTACGTACCGCATCAGATTCTTCCTTTCCTTTCGACTGCGCCGAACGGCCAGCGGACTACTTGGGAGCGAGAACCGAACCAGGGAAGGGCGCCAGCAGCGTCTCGCGCCACGGGCCGTCCAGATACTGCCGCGCCGTCTTGCGCCACTCGACCAGCCGTGGATCCGCGCTCGCTTCCGCGTCGAGCCCGACAGCGGCGTCGTACGCCCGCTGGGTTTGGAGATGACTGTCGATGTCGGTTCCCCAGAACGTGACCACTTCCGTGTCCGACAGCATGACCTCGTAGAGCCCGACCAGCCGGTGGCCGTGGTCGGCGAGGATGGGTGCACGTTCTTCGCGGACCGCCGCGAGGTAGTCCTGCGCCGCGCCGGGACGAACCTGCGCAATCTCGTGCAGGAAGAACGGGGCCGTGTACTCCTCGGCCCGCAGCTCCTGGAGATCCGGTGTTCCCCGGACCGCTCCCATCGGCCGGGAAAAGGCCTTGTGGCGGAGATTGTCGATGTTCGAGAGGAAAAGTTCGGGCTTGACCCCGTTATAGATCTCGAGCTGCTGACGCCATCCGCCGTCCCAGCCGCCGTGGCAGTCCCAGAGTGTGACCGCTTTGAACTGCTCGTGGCCGGTGATGCCGATCGCGTAGAAGGCGCCGACGAGGTCGATCGCACGCGATCGCACGGAGAGCCCCTTGGTCAGCTCCGCGTCCGAATCCGCTCGCTGTTCGTCTTCCTTTTTGTAGTCGACGAGCCACTGGAGATACTCCCGCGGGTTCGTCGAGTTCATCGGGTGAAAGTAGACCTCTTCCAAGAGGTAGATGCCGCGTGCCACGCTTTGTCCTTCCGCAAAAACAAGCAACCGCTTGCTCAAATTGACTGTACGAGGAACCGTGAGGTGGGTCAATGCCGAAACAGGGCTTTGACACCGTGCCTCACCGACCATAGCCTGAATTTGAAACCAAGCGCTAGCTCAAGTGGGAGGCAATGTGACTTTTTCTGCACGGAGCGAAGTCGCGGCAGGGCGGTCACGGTGCGCGATCTGACGGCGATCGCCGGCATCGGCATGACGCCCTACTTCAAGAACTCGCGAGTCAGCACACTCGAGCTCGCTCTTCGCGCCATCAAGAATGCGCTCGACGACGCGGGGCTACAGCCGGGCGATGTCGACGGGCTGATCACCCACAGCGTCGGTGATGCGGTTCCCGCCCCGGCGGTGGCGCACAGCCTCGGAGTTGACGATCCACAGGTTCTCCTCGACCTCGTCGGGGGTGGCAGCATGTCGACCGCGGCGGTCGGTGCAGCGGCGATGGCGGTCGCGGCCGGTCAGGCCGAGACCGTCGTGGTCTGGCGAGCCTTGAACGCGCGATCCGAGTTCCGCATGGGCGGCACCGGACGGTCAGCTCCGACGTTGGTCGAATTCCAGTACCAGGTGCCGTACGGACTTCTTGCCCCGGTTCAGCAGTATGCGCTGGTCGCGCGATCATATATGGCCCGCTCCGGGGCCTCGAGCGAAGACCTCGGCCGCGTCGCGGTCACGCAGCGCGAGCACGCACTCCTCAATCCGCGCGCGATGATGACGACCCCCCTGACCATGGAGCAATACCTCGATTCAGCATTCATCAGCGACCCTCTGCGCCTGTACGACTGCTGCCTCGAAACCGATACCGGCGTCGCCGTCGTGGTGACATCTGCGGAGCGAGCTCGCGACCTTCGGCAGACACCCGTACTCGTGAGCGGAGCATCGACCGGCGGCGGTCACAGTTTCTTCTCGGGGAGTCGGACGGACTATACGACGAGCGCGGCACGTGAGATGGCTCCCCGGCTGTACGCGAAGGCCGGGATCGGACCGACCGAGATCGACGTCGCCGAGCTGTACGACGCGTTCACGCCGCTGGTTCTCATGCAGCTCGAAGACTATGCCCTGGCACCACGGAACGAGGGCGCCGCCTACGTCTCCGCGGGAGAGACAACCTTCGGGGGAAGCACACCCGTGAACACCCACGGGGGGCACCTGTCCGAGGGGTACGCCCACGGGTTGAATCATGTGGTCGAGGCCGTCCTCCAGCTCCGCGGCGCAGCAGGGCCTCGACAGGTCGACAACGCACAGACAGCGCTGTGCACCGGTCAGCCCGGCTACGTCTCGGGTGTCACGTCAGCACTGATCCTCCGAGGTGATCGATGAAGAACTCGTACGGCGATCGCGATTCGACCGAATGGTGGCAGGCACTCGAGCGACGAGAACTACTCGTGCAGCAATGCACATGCGGCACGCTGCGCTGGGCACCAAGGGCGATCTGCAACGTGTGCGGTTCGTTCGACTGGGACTGGCTGCGCACGGACGGTAGCGGATCGGTGGTCTCATGGACGGTCACCCGACGACAGTTCGCGCCCACCCCTGCCGTGCCGTTCACGGTGGTTCTCGTCCGACTCGACCAGGCGCCGAACATCCTCGTCCCGGGGCGGTGGGCGGGCCGTGTCGACGGCTCCGACCTGCACATCGGTCAGCACGTGCGCGCCGACTTCACACCGACCGACCCCGCCGAGGCCACTCCGACCACTCTGATCACCTGGAACGAGCAACCAAGCAACCTAGCGCTTGGGTGAAAACCGTGCATACTGTACCCATGGCACCGAAATCTCGCTCGACCATGTCCGCACCCGCGACGCGCCCGCGACGTGGCACTCGCCGGCGGTCGGAACCGGGAGAGACCAGCTCACAGCGGCGCCAGGCCTTACTGGACATCGCCGCTGACCTGTTCGCCGAGCAAGGCTTCCGCTCGACGACCGTGCGGCAAATCGGAGACGCGGCCGGCGTACTGTCGGGAAGTCTCTATCATCACTTCGATTCCAAAGAAGCGATCGTCGACGAAATACTTTCCGAGTACTTCACCAGCCTGATGGCAACCTACGAGAACATCGTCGAGAAAGCGGACGAACCGGCGGCCACGTTGCGCAATCTCGTCAAAGCGGCGTTCAACTCCTTGGACGAGCACCGGGCCGCCATCACCGTCATCCAGAACGAACGTGGATACCTGAACCAGTTTCCCCGGTTCGCGTATGTCGCCGACGCCGAGGCCCAGGTCCGGAGGATCTGGACCAGGGTGCTCGACGACGGCATCGCGTCGGGCGCATTTCGGGACGACATGGACACGACGATCACCTATCGCTTTCTGCGCGACTCACTCTGGGTTGCCGTGCGCTGGTTCACCCCTTCCGGGCGCCTGTCGGCTGACGAGTTGGCCGACCAGTACCTGAAACTGGTCATGAGCGGACTGGAAAAGCCTAGCCCGTGGGCCGCCAACCCCGATCGGCCCCTGTTTTCCGGCTGACGGTTTCCGATACCGGAACATCGACGCCGCGCAGTCCACACCGGACTGCGCGGCGGTTCTGTATGTGGCCGCACACCATCGGCACGTATCCACTTGCACAACCCTTGAGGTTCGCGGTGTGACCGACTAGCTTCATAACCAAGCGATTGCTTGTTTATGAAGGGAATGCCGTCACATGAACGAAATCCCCGAGTGGGGAACCATCCCGCAGATGCTTCGCCAACGCGCGCATCACCATCCAGAGTCCGTCGCCGTCATCGACGGCGACCAAACCCTCACTCTCGCCGACCTTCGCACTCACGCATCGAAGATCGCCCGCTCACTGATCGCCCGCGGCATCGGGCAGGGTGACCGGGTCGGCGTCTGGGCGCCGAATTGCTGGCAGTGGGTGGTCACCGCGTTCGGTATCTGGGACTGCGGAGCAGTCATCGTGCCACTCAGCACGCGCGGCAAGGGGATCGAAACAGCAGAAGTGCTCCACCGCACCGGATGTCGTGCACTCATCACGGTCGATACATTCCTGGGAACCCACTATCTCGAGCAACTGGCCTCCGCTGCCGGCGCAGCGCGACAGGACGTACCATTCGGCGGTCTTCCCGACCTCGGTACCGTCGTCGTGCTGCAGGGCGACACCACACTCCCCAGCACTTTCACCTGGGACGCGTTCCTCGACATGCACACCTCCATCGACCTCGAAACGGCAGAAATACGTGCGCTGGAGGTCAAACCCGAAGACGTCTTCGAGATCCTCATGACGTCCGGTACTACGGGACAACCCAAGGGCGTGACACTGTGCGGTGGCCAGATTCTTCGCGCATACTGGGACTGGGCCGAGATCTGCGGTCTCGGGGCAGGCGATCGGCTTCCCGTGGTCAGCCCGTTCGCGCATGGTTTCGGTATCAATGCCGGCATCATCGCCTGTGTCGAACGGCTCGCCACCATCGTTCCGATCGCGGTCTTCGACCCGGACAGGGCACTCGACATGGTCGAAGAACTTCGCCTCACCACCCTCGCCGGGCCACCCAACCTCTTCGGCAGGATTCTCACCGACCCAACACTCGATCAGCGCGATACCTCGTCCTTGCGATGGGCGATCGTCGGCGCCGCGAGCGTGCCGGACGAACTCGTCGTTGCCATGCAAAACCGACTCGGTTTCGAACGAGTCACCAACGCGTACGGGTTGATCGAAGGATCGGTCGTGACAATGACTCGTGCCGGTGACCCGCCGGCCGTCGTGGCCGGCTCCGCAGGACGTGTCGTGCCCGGCATGGAAGTTCGGTTGGTCGACAGCGACGAAGTTCCCGTTCCCGTCGGCGAGCGCGGTGAGATCCAAATTCGCGGGTACGGCGTGATGACAGGGTACTGGGAGGCTCCCCAACTCACCGAGGATGCTTTCGCGCCGGGGGGATGGCTGCGCACCGGTGACGTCGGCGCGTTCGACGATCGCGGCAATCTTCGCATCGTCGGGCGAACGAAAGAGATGTTGATCGTCGGCGGTTTCAACGCATATCCAGCGGAGATCGAAAGTCTTTTGCTGCACAATCATTCACTTTCTCAAGTGGCCGTGGTCGGCGTTCACGACGAAGTGCTCGGCGAAGTCGTCTGGGCTTTCGTGGTTCCTCAGACGGGCGAAGAACCGACCGAGAGCGAGATCATCACGTGGGCAAGGCAAAACATGTCCAATTACAAGGCGCCGCGTCGCGTTTTCATCCTCGATGCGCTTCCGGTCACCGCGAACGGTAAGGTCGCCAAGGCGCTACTGCGGCAGCGAGCCGACGAGCTGGGAGCCTCTGTCGGATGACTCCTGTGCCCGTCGCCAGGCCCACTCACCGTCCAGAGGAAGTGACCCTCGCCGACTATCTTCAGATCCAGAACCTGATCTTCCGGTACCCGTATCTGCTCGACGCCGGACAATTCGACGAGATGGGTCAACTCTTCGCGCGAGCCGACATTTACATCGCGGGCGACCTGGTCGTACGTAGTGACGCCCGGGCAGTGTCCGAACTCTGGTCGAAGTATGTGCGCATCTATCCGAACGGCACACCGCGGACGCATCACATCGCGACGAATCTGACGATTGAAGCGGATGGTCCCGGTGCGATCCGTACGCATTCGTACATCCTCGTCGTACAGAATCCACCCGATGTGCCGCTCGCGCCGATTACCGCCGGCGACTACCTGGACCGTTTCGTCAAGGACGGCGATACCTGGCACTTCAGTGAACGCCACGTCGGGAACGACCTCTTCGGGGACATGTCCCACCATCTACTCGAGCGCATGGCAGTCGACCCCGACGCCCGGCCGCAAAGATGGGACGCCACCTGATGCTCGCCGGGCTGCAGATGTTCACATCTGCCGACTCCATCTCGCCGGCGGACCTGGCGGCGGTCGCGGAACAGCACGGTTTCGAATCGCTTTTCTTCCCGGACCACACCCACGTTCCCCTGGGGGACGGGAGGTCCGGCTACTCCGGGCACGACGTACCGACGTATTACCGGACGGTGTTCGATCCTGTCGTGGCGATGTCGTGCGCCGCCCAAGCCACGAGCACCATCAAGGTCGGCACCGCGGTCTGTCTGGTGACGCAGCGCGATCCGATCATCTTGGCGAAACAGGTCGCCACAATTGATCACCTGTCGTCCGGCCGGGTGCTACTCGGAGTGGGTGCAGGGTGGAACGACGAGGAGATGCGCAATCACGGCGCAGACCCCACCGGCAGGTTCCGCCTACTCCGTGAGCGAGTCGAAGCGATGACCGCCATCTGGATGCAGGAGGAGGCGTCCTATCACGGCAAGCTCGTCGACTTCGATCCGATGTGGTCGTGGCCGAAGCCCGTGCAACGCCCCCGGCCGCCCGTGCTTGTCGGGGGCGGTGGCCCGACGGTCCTACGTCGGGTCGTCACCTTCGGAGACGGCTGGATGCCGTTCCGGGACGGGACCGACCAGGTGGGCGACAACCTCTCCGGCCGGGTAGAAGACTTCGAAGGTGCCCTCGCGCAGAGAATCCGCGAGCTGCGTAACCTCGCCGCAGAGGCCGGACGTGGCCCACTTCCGGTGACCTTGTTCAACGGCTGCCCCCACCGGGCGGCACTCGACCGATACCGCGACATCGGTATCGACCGGGTCGTATTCTGGCTTCGAACAGCCGAATACGGGCCGACACTCGAAGCGATGGAAGCGCTCGCCCGACTCGTGCAGTAGCAGACGCCGGCGGCGCCGGTGCGAGTTCATTCCAGCGGGAAATGACAAGACACCAAGTGGCCCGCGGCCGTCTCGGTCAGCCTCGGCTCCTCCGCCTCGCACACCGCCCTCGCGCGAGGGCACCGGGTTCGGAATCGGCACCCCGACGGCGGTGCGAGGACAGACGGAACCTCCCCCACCGGAGGCGCGGACTGCCACTCCACGTCGGGATCCGGGACGGGGAGCGCGTCGAGCAACGTCCTCGTGTATGGGTGGCCTGGATTGTCGAACAGCTCCGTGACCGGCCCGATCTCGCAGATCTTTCCCAGATACATGACCATCACCCGGTCGCTGATCACCCGTATGACGCTCAAGTCGTGCGACACGAAGAGCAGCGTCAGGCCGTACTGCGCCTTCAGATCCTCGAGCAGATTGACGATCTGCGCCTGGACCGAGACGTCGAGCGCCGACACCGGCTCATCGCAGATCACCATCTCCGGTTCCAGCGCCAAGGCACGTGCGATGCTGATGCGCTGACACTGACCACCGGAAAACTCGCTCGGCAGCCGATCCCCCACCGAGTCCACATCGAGGCCGACCGCCTCCATCGCCCGACGAACGCGCATTTCGGCGTCCGGAACGTCCCAGATCGACAGGCCCTCGCGCACGATGTCGCGAACTTTCCGCCGTGGGTTCAACGATGAGATCGGATCCTGGAGCACGACCTGCAGTTTCCGCCGGACGGTCCTCATCTCACGGTGCGACAGCATCGTCAAGTCCCGGCCTTCGAACCGGATGACGCCCTTCGACGGACGTGTCAGCTGGAGTATTGCCCGCGCCGTAGTCGATTTGCCGCATCCCGATTCGCCGACGATGCCCAGTGTCTCTCCGCGCCGGACATCGAAGCTGATGCCGGCGACGGCTCTCGTCGAGCCGGATCGTCCGCTGGGGAATTCCACTTCGAGGTCCTCGACCGACAGCACGATATCGGTCCGGTGTTGGTGCGCACCTACAGTCGCGGTCATGGTCTTCCTTCGTCCTGGATGGTGAGGGTGCCTGCGTTGGGGTTGTGGCACGCCAGCCGGTGGGTGCCTTCGATCAGCTCGTATTTCGGCGTTCGCGCACAGTCCGCCAGAACGTGGTTGCACCGGGCCGCGAACCGACACCCGGAGGGGGGATGCAGGAGATCCGGTGGTCGTCCGGCAATCGTGAACAGCCGTGAGTGTGGTGTTGCATCGATGCGAGGTGTCGAGCGGAACAGCGCCGAGGTATAGCGGTGCCGCATGCGGCGGAACAGGACCCGCGTCGGGGCGGACTCGACGAATTGGCCCGCGTACATCACGGAGACGTCATCGGTGTGCCTGGCGACCACGCCCAGGTCGTGGGTAATGAGGATCATCCCCATGTCACGGTCGCGTTGTAGCACGCTGAGCAGATCGAGGATCTGCCGTTGCACCGTGACGTCGAGGGCAGTTGTCGGCTCGTCCGCGATCAGAAGATCCGGCTCACATCCGATGGCGATTGCAATCATGACCCGTTGGCGCATCCCTCCCGAGAGCTCGTGCGGATACTGGTCGAGTCGCCGGCGGGGGTCGGAGATGCCGACCCGGGTGAGCAGGTCCGCCGCGTTCTCCCATGCCTCTCGCTTGCTTCGGCCGAGGTGAAAGCGCTGGGGGTCTGCGATCTGCGCCCCGATCTTCCGAACTGGGTTCAATGCCGTCATCGGATCCTGGAAGATCATGCTGATCTGGGGACCCCAGAGGTGTTGCTTCTCTTCAGCGCTCATGGTGTCGATGTCTCGCCCGCCGAAGGACACCGTCGACTCGGGCGTCACCGACGCGCTACCGGGGAGCAAGTTCATGATGGTTCGGACGAGAACCGATTTGCCCGATCCCGACTCGCCGACGATTCCGTGCGATTTGCCGCGCTCGACAGTGAATGAGACGCCGTCCACCGCGCGCAGGGGGCCCTTCGGCGTGTCGAAGATCGTCGTCAGGTCGCGTACTTCCAGCAATGGTTTTCGCTGCATGGTCATCCTCCACAGGTCCAGGGGAAGCTAAATCTTGCGTGCGCGCGGATCCCACTTCCGCTGTGCCCAGTCACCGATCTGGTTCAACGACAGCACGGTCAGAAACAGGATCACGCCCGGCACGAAGACGAGGTGTGGGTGCTTCGCCAGATCCGTTTGACCGGCCGCGATCATGTTTCCCCAGGTTGGTTCGGGGCGTTGGATACTGAGGCCGAGGAAGCTGAGGGACGACTCCGCGACGATCAGCACGGCGACGACGACGAATGCGTAGGCGATCGTCGAGGCCAGCACATTGGGAACGATTTCGCGACCGAGGATCCGAGGGCTCGTAGCGCCGAGCGCCTTGGCCGCCAGCACGAAATTCCTTTGGGAGTAGGTCATCGTGTTGGCGCGCGCAAGCCGGAAGAAGGTTGGAACGGCCAGCACACCGAGTGCGACGGTGACATTCCGGACGTTGGGTTGTACAACCGAGGACAACGCGAGGAGAAGGATCAACGGCGGAAAGGCCAACAGCGAATCGTTGAGGAAGTTCAGAATCGTGTCGGTTTTCCCCCGGTAGTACCCGGCGAGCAACCCCAGGATGCCGCCGATCGTGATGCCCATCAGGACGGCGCCAAAGCCAACGGTCAGCGAGGTCCGCGCCCCGAATATCACGCCGCTGAGTATGTCGAGGCCTTGGCGATCGGTGCCGAGTGGATGTGCCGAAAGCGGGTTCGGCGGCATGAGGATGGGCGCGTCGAGGGTCGACGACGGGTCGCGGCCCTCGGCGAGCGGCAGGAGATCGGCGGTGGCGGCAGCCACTAACTCGATGGCGAGCCAGCCCGCACTCAGCCAGAGTCCGATTCGCCGGCCCCGCCTCGTGCCGGGGCGTGATGTGCGGCGCCCGGGTAGCGGCGCGGGGTCGGCGCTTGTTTCGGTGTCAGCGCTCGGTGCGCCGTGAACGGGTTCTTCGATTCGCTCATGGACGGTCATCGCGGGTCCTCGGGTCCAGGTAGAGGTACGAGATATCGACGAGGGCGTTGACGAGGACGTACAGCGCCGCGACCGTCAAGACTGCGGCCTGCAGCACCATGAATTCCTTTCTCGACACACTCTCGACGATGAGCGTTCCCATACCCGGAAGCCGGAAGATCGTCTCCACGATCACTGTGCCGCCGAGCAGCCTGCCGAAGCTGATGCCGGCGACAGTCACCAGTGAGAACGTTGACGGGCGTAGGGCTTCCTTGATGAGGATGTGGCGTCGCGGCATCCCCTGGGCTCGGGCGGCGAGTACGAAATCGTCGTTCAGTGTGGTCACCATGTCGCTGCGGAGAACGCGTGTGAGCTGGGCGCTTTCGGCAAGCCCGAGGACGAGTACCGGAAGTGCGACCGTGCGCAGGTTCTCGCCGAGCCCGCCGTCGCCGATGCGTACGAACCCTTGACGGGGGAAGTCGGGAAGGAAGATTACTAGGAGAATCCCGACCGCCAGAATCCCGATTGCCGCGAGCGTCACGTGTCGGCGTTCCCGCGCGGTCTTCGTCGATCGGCTCCGCCCCGCCGCGAGAATCAGTATTGCGGCCGTCGTTGCGGTGACCGCGATGATCAAAGCAGTGACGATCTCAGGCCTGAACACGACGAGATAGATCACGATCAGCGCCAGCAGGAAACTCGGAATCGAGATCAACCCGAAGGACATTGCGGATGTCAGTCGGTCGAAGGTTCGGCCGTAGCGGTATGCCGACCAGGTGCCGGCGGGGATGGAGATCGCCAAGGCCAGACCGACCGACAGAACGGCGATCTCGAGTGTGACGGGTAGCCGGGCTGCGATCAGACTCGCGACGTCCTGAACGGGTGGCACGAGGGTACGACCGAGATCGCCGTGCAGGAGTCCACCCACCCAGTCGAAGTACCGCACGAACAAAGGTCGGTCGAGACCGAGCGCCTCGCGCGCCGCTGCGTACTGTTCGGGGGCCCCTTCGGCTCCCACGACCGCGACGGCGGGATCGCCAGGCACCAATTCGATCAGGAAGGCCGTACCCAAGCTCACGAGGATCAGCACTGGAATGACCCTGCCGAACACAGCCACGATCCTGCGCGTCATCGTGTCACCTCCCCGGCACCGCACCTACGCCCCCGCAACGAACGCCTTGTCGTAACGCAGAACGCTTCCTCGGGTGAGGATCAGTCCACCCACCCGGGATGAGTGAACGTTGTCCTCCTCGTAGGCCGCGAAGTTCGCGATGACCGGGGAGTCGTCGAGGATTTCCTGCATGCGCGCGACGATCTCCTGTTCCTGCTCGGGTGACGTCGCAGTTCGCAGAGCCGCCAGGGCGTCATCCATTCGCGGGTCCGCGTACCCGTAGTAATTCGATTTGCTCTGACTGTTCAGCTGGCGGTTCATCAGCGCCCAGAGACCCTCGTTCGTGTAGTTCGGACCCCAGATGACGAGGTCGTAATCGCGATCCGAGGCGACCTTGCCGACCACCTCGGCCAATGACTTGTCATTCTCGAGCTGGACGGTGAAACCGACATTCTCGAGCAGCGCCTTGACCGCGATAGCCTCGTTGATGCGTATAGGGCTGTTGTCCGCCAGTAGGCGAATGGTGCCGTCCCAACCCGAGCGCTTCGCCTCGCTGACGAGTTCCTTCGCCAGGTCGGGGTCATAGGACGGCCCCGTTGCTCCGGAGTACAGGCCGGGGGTGTCCTTGTGGATCAGCGCGGAGGTCGCGAGTGCGGTGCCGTTGAACACTCGGGTATTGACTGCGTCGGGATCGACGGCGGCGACGATCGCCCTACGTAACCGGACGTCTGCGGCAGGTCGGCTGGGGGCCGAATTCATGACGATTCCTTCGCCGTAGTTGAACAGCGTCGGCAGACTGGCAAAACCTTCGCCACGTGCTTCGGCGATCGCGGGGGGTTCCCGCAGCAGTGCCACATCAAGTTCGCCGGTACGGAGCGCATCGAGGGTGCCCTCTGCGCCCGGGATACTGATGAATCGGAGGGCCTGAATGCAGACGGGACCACCCCAGTAGTCTGGTTTGGCGGTCATGACGATTTCTTCGCCCGGTGCGTACTTCGCCAGCTCGTAGGGACCGACCCCTGCGCCTCGGGGGTTCAGAGCGAATTGCTCCGGGCCCAACGCATCGACGACACGTGGATTGGTAACCATTCCGACATCCGTTGCCAGCACGTGCGGGAAGTTCGGATATGCACTGTCGAGGGTGAATCGGATCGTCCGAGGATCGGGTACATCCATCGACGCGATGGTCAGCGCTTCACCGCGCGAGACCTGGGTGTTGGCCGGTGACTGGTGTCGCTCGACGTTCCGTTTGACGTCGTCGGCAACCAGTATGTCGCCGTTGCCGTATCGGATGCCCTCGCGAAGCGTCATCGTCCACACGGTGAAATCCGCATTTGGAGTCAGCGATTCGGCGACCTGTGGTTCGTAGACCTGGGACTCGGTGTTGTAGGTCATCAGTGTGTCGAACAGCGCTTGGACCTCGGTCCCACCGCTTCCCGCCGCTCCGGGCTGTCCGACCGGATCGAGACCGCGCGGTGTCAGAAGCGTTCCTTGCGTGACTGATCCACCGATCCGATCAGCGGTGCAGGAGCCGCTGGCAACCGCTGTGCTTTCGCCACCGGCGCTGCCGCATCCGGCGGCGAGCACCACGAGAACCGATGCCGACATGGCAGCCGACCTTCGCAGCCTCATATACGAATCTCCCTTGCTTTCTCGGAGCGGTCGAGGAACCGCGTGTTGCCGACCCAGCACAGCGGCGCAGGACTTCTCTGAAACCGCTCGGTGGATTTTGGAATCTCTGCACCCCGGTGAGTTCGGAGGTAAGCCCGATTTGTGCGCCTACGGATGCGCTGGACCGGCATCTCGTCGGCAAACACGGGTGGTGCTCTTCATTCCCGGACAGCACAACCAAGCATGCGCTTGCTGCGGTCTATTGTTATGAGGTGCATCACATGTGTCAAGTAGAGCCGCGCCGCTCCGATCCGGTAGTCGAGAAGATTCTCAACGCACAGGTGGTCGAACCACGTTCGGGCGATGAACAACCGATGGAGTCGCGCAGCAACGGACCATCCCCGGGGGAATCCCCACATCCTCAGATCACTCCCCAATGAACCAAGCATGCGCTTGGTTCAAGTGCTAGGGTATGTCGCACATCACAGCCGAGGCTGCGGCCTCGGCCTTCCAGACGACTCGATCGGAGAGAAATGGACCTGAAGCTCGGTCTCAAGGCATCAGCGGAGCAGTTCGGCCCCCGCGAACTTGTCGAAATCGGTGTCGCAGCGGAAGAGCACGGGTTCGACAGCGTCACCGTCTCCGACCATTTCCAGCCGTGGCGTCACACCGGGGGCCACGCTCCATTCTCGATCGCGTGGATGACTGCCGTCGGCGAGCGGACGAAGCGAGTGCAGCTCGGGACATCAGTGCTGACACCGACATTCAGGTACAACCCGGCGGTCATCGCGCAGGCCTTCGCCACGATGGGGTGCTTGTACCCCGACCGCATCATGCTCGGCGTTGGCTCGGGCGAGGCACTGAACGAGATCGCCACCGGATTCGAGGGCGAGTGGCCCGAGTTCAAGGAACGCTTTGGCCGACTCCGCGAGTCGGTAGATCTGATACGCGCATTATGGAGCGGTGAACGGGTGGACTTCGAGGGCTCGTACTACCGCACAAAAGGAGCCTGCATCTACGACGTACCCAAGGGCGGCATCCCCATCTACATCGCCGCCGGCGGCCCAGTCGTCGCGCGGTACGCGGGCCGGGCAGGCGACGGCTTCATCTGCACTTCCGGTAAGGGGATGGACCTCTACACCGAGAAGCTGCTTCCTGCGGTCAGGGAAGGCGCCCAGAAGCTCGACCGCGATATCTCCGACATCGATCGCATGATCGAAATCAAGCTTTCCTACGACACCGATCCCGCGAGCGCACGAGAGAACACACGTTTCTGGGCTCCGCTATCGCTGACTGCGGAGCAGAAGCACAGCATCGAGGATCCGATCGAGATGGAGGCGGCGGCGGACGCGTTACCCATCGAACAGGTCACCAAGCGGTGGATCGTTGCATCGGATCCCGACCATGCAGTCGAGCAGATCAAACAATATGCCGAGGCGGGGCTCAATCACCTGGTATTCCACGCCCCCGGACATGACCAGAAACGCTTCCTCCAACTCTTCGAACGCGATCTCGCTCCGCGCCTGCGCGCGCTGGCATAAACGGCCATTCCGGACCGCAGGGATATTCACAATGACGACGCCGATACGCGCCCTGGAAGACCTGGAAATTCCATATCTTGAATACGAAAGTCCCGAATACCAATTAGATCCAGCGTCGGTAGTGCGCACGGCACGCGAGCAAATATGGCTGGCTAGGTCTGTTCGTGGCTATGAGGTCCTGTCATACAAAACCTGTTCCCAACTCACTCTGGATAAAGAGCACCTTGACGGAGCAGGCAGCGAGTATTACCGACAGCAGAACGCTTCGGACCTCATTATTCGGTACGCGTCAGAAGGCATGCTTCCGCTAATGCCCTGGGTCCGTCACGATCCGATCCGGCGCGTACTGCAGTTGGCATTCTCGGCCTCCCGGGTGAGGCAACTTCGTCCGGTCATGCGTGCGGTCGCCGAGGAACTTCTGTACGCACACTCTCTCGGTGGTGAGCTGGATTTCGTCGCTGATTTCAACGATGCGTATCCCATCGAAGTCGTCTGTCGTCTACTCGGCGTGCCCGTCGCAGATATTCCTCTCTTCAAGGAGTGGACGGTCAGTCTTGCACGACTCTCCCACCACCCCATCGACCCATACAGGGCCGAAATCGATCGCGCGTTGCTCGGGCTATACGAGTACTTCCGGGATCTGGTCACTCTTCGCCGCGCGAAACCGGCTGACGACTTCGTCACAGCGATCATCGAAGCGGAATCCGACCCGGGCAACGAGGACCGCCTCTCCGAGGGGGAAATGTTTGGCGCTCTTGTCAATCTTCTCTTTGCGGGACATGACACCACCAGGCTGCAGTTGGGTTCCGCGGTGGCACTTCTCATGCAGAACCGGAGTCAATGGGATGCACTCGTCGAGAACCCGGACCTGGCAACAGCAGCGATCGACGAATCGATGCGCCTGCAGCCGTCCCTGCACACCATCTTGCGGACGGTAACCAAAGACCTGGTCATCAACGACATCCACTTTTCCACGGGCACACCGATCGCGCTCAACATCTTTGCTGCGAACCGTGATCCTGCGATGTTCCCCGACCCCGACGTCTTTGATCTGACCCGGGCGAACGCGACCAAGCATCTCACCTTCGGGCGCGGACACCGGCTATGCCTCGGGCACGTACTGGCACGAACTGAAATGACCGAAGCTCTGCAAGTGTTGGCCACCCGGTTTCCTGAGACACACCTGGTCACGTCAACGGCATTCTCCGGATCGTCGGCGGCAACCCAGGGGCCCGAAAGACTACAGCTTCGGCTCGCCTAGTCCTTGTACCCGAACCGGTTCCACAATAGCCGAAGCGATGGAGGACCGGGGGCTCCCGGCCCGATCTCCTTCGGCTCCCAGCGATCGCCCTTGTCCTGGGCAGGGCCGTGCCGCCGGCCCTCGGCGACGGTGATCTTGCCGCCGGCGCCGACCGTCATCCGGGTGCCGGCGGCGGGTGGTGCGATTGCGTTGACCGTAACGCCCCAGTTCCCCAGTTCCGCGGCCGCCTGGATGGTCAACTCCGCGATCCCCCCGGGCGTCCCACTCCTGCTCGCTCATCCCGACGGCCGTTCTGGTCGAGGGCAACACCCACGCCGGTGCACTCGCGTCCGGTCAGGTCGTGGAACTCCCTCGATGACCTTCCCACCTGCTAGAGCCCCATCGACGGCCTCGTCGCCGGCGCCGTCAGACGCATCGTTGCACTCGACGCCCTCCGCGCCCGAACTCGAGGAACGGACAGCTTCGGCCCTCGCTGAATGATCATCAGTCCGCTCAGCATTCGGATGGTTTCTAGAGCCCGCGCGTCCAACACCGACACCGCGGCCGGCATCGAGATGGTGACATAGCTCGGTGGCCCCCACGGAGGCTGGACAAGGTGCCCACCGCGCTCGCCCCCGAATGTTGCCTTTGGTCACAATGAGCGCCACGTTCAGGACGTTGCACGACGGCACGTGCCCATGCGTACTCCCTCCCAGTCCCGCACCAGGCTGCGGGTGAGGGGATCGATCGGCAGTCGGCTATCCGATGCTGAAGGGCTGTCCCCACAGGGTGACGGTGCTCTTGACGTTCTCGGTTTCTACCTCAACCTTGACGTACGAGCGAGCCTGGGCGTAGCCGGCGCAGCCACTGACACCGAGAGAGGAATCGGACCATGCGACCGAGCCTGTTTCACCCTGGAAGTAGTGAGCTCCCCAGTGAATTTCCGATCCGTATGCGTCAGCCATTTCGTTGTCGAGGATGGCTGCGTCGACCGCCTGCCCTGGCCCGAGCGTCACTCCACCGTTGGTGCCGCCGGAGACCGGGATCGAGGCAGTTCCGGTGGCCAGTTGGCTCGGGGTGACAGAAGCTCCCGCGTTGCCACTGACGCCGGCGCCGAAGTCAACCTGACAAGCCAAGATGTATCCCGGGTAAATGTAGGAGGTCTTCGCCGTGTTGCCCTGAAGGTTCACCGAGGCCTTCCCCGACACCCAGACGTTGCGGTGTAAGGGGGTCGAGCCCATGGACGGGGAAACGTTTGCGCTTTCGTCCGTCAAGTTCACTGTGACGACGGTTCCGTCGGCCAACGTCTGCGTGACCGATCCACCGGGCAGTGGAACGAAAGTGTCGGCGTTCGCAGCACCAACTGAGATGAAGCACATGGTCGCGGCGGCAGCGGCGCTCGCCGCGGTCAGGCGCGCGACGTTCTTACGATTGATGATCATTGTTCCCTCTCAGGGATAGAAGCCTCGCGCACGCGAGAAGATGAATAGGAAGTGCCGTAGGAATCAGCCGATGCTGAATGGGGCTCCGTACAGAACGGTCTTCGAGTAGTCGTTGCCCACGACTTCCATGACCGTGTACGCGCGAGCCTGCGCGAAGCCGCCACAGTTCTGGACCTGAAGTTCGGCGTCGTGGTATTGCAACGTGTACACACCGTCCTTCGGAATGTCCTTGGCGGTGACCGGGACGTACTTCACCTCACCGGAGCTCAGCGGAACTGTCAGACCCAACGACGTCGCGAGCGAATCCATTCCCAAGCTGAGCGATGGGTTCGCGGACAGCCCAGTGACATCCACCTGACAACCCACTATGTAGCCGGTCGAGACTCGCGAAACACCGTGCGTGGTCGATCCGTTCGTGCCGTTATACGTTCCCGCTGTGTTAGGCGTCCCATTTGCGCCGGCAACCTCGGCAACCTCTTTGATGCCCTTGACATCTGCGGTCACGGTGCCCGACACCCACGCAGTACGACCAGTACCGTTGGCCGCCAACGACGGCGACACCAGCGCACTCTCCGCCGTACGCGTCACGGTCACATGCGGTCCTGCCTTCGACCCATCCGGTAGAGGGATAAGGGTGTCCGCACTCGCTACACCGTTGGACGTGACGCAGAGCGCAATAAGCACAGCAGCCAGGCCTGCAATCCGCGCGGCCCGGTGGATTCTTTGCTTCTGTTCGACGATGATCACTCGAGTTCTCCTTGTGATTGCGCGGGCTGTCAACGGGATGCAGGTGCGATCCCGATCTGCGAGAGACGATTTGGATTCTGAAAAGAGGGAAATGGAGAGAGTTGACATCTCCGAGGGTAGGGAAGTCTGGAGAGATCACCTGGCGATGTTCTTCGCCATTTGTGGCGCCACACGAGGCCACGCACACAGTCACTCGAAGTCCGTCAGCAGCGGCTCAATCCCAAACGCCGCGATACGGCCTGCTTCCGGTCGACTGCTGTTGCATGGCCATCACCTCACTTACTGCCAGTTATCGCATTTCCACTCAAATTGGTGCCACTCGAGCCGAAGACTCCACCGCCGGAGGGGCGTTCCTTCGTCGTCGAACAGCATTCCGATCGGCACACCTGGCTGTGCCGTCGGTCACAGACCGTAAACTAGACTGACTGTCTTGGCAAGAGTCACCCTGTCTATCGAGAGGTTCTGGCCCCACCGAACCGGGAGAACCGCCCTGCAGTGTCAGCAGTCACATTCGGGCCGCATTGCGACCGACGCCGAACATAATTGGATCGACCAATTCTGTCAACTGATCCACTAACCTCGAAAAGCGCATTGGCGCCGGTCCGCGGTGGTCCCAGCGGCACTCGGCGATCTCCGTCCGACCGGAGGCCCGGAACCGGCACGTCCTCGACGAGTTCAGCCTCGCCCGCACCCCGGACCTGTCCCGCATTGAGGTACCGGTGCTGTCGGCCGCGAACTGGGCGCACCACCTGCACACCCGCGGCAACTTCGACGGCTACACCCACGTGGCGTCACCGCAGAAGTGGCTCGAAGTGCACGGTCACGGGCACTACACCGAGTTCTACACCGATTACGGTGTGGGCTGCAGAAACGGTTCTTCGGCCACTTCCTCAAAGGCGAGGACACCGGGTGGGAAGACCAGCCGCCGGTGCGATTGAACGTGCGCCACGTCGACGGGACGTTCGAGGGCCGCGACGAGCAGGAGTGGCCGCTGGCCCGCACCCGGTGGACCCGCTTTCACCTCGACGCCGCCTCCGGATCGTTGAGTACCACCGGTCCGGCCGGCGAGCACAGTGTCGACTTTCCGGCGCTGGGACCGGGAGCCGATTTCTGGACCGAGCCGCTGACCGAAGTACTGAAGATCACCGGGCCCGCGTCGGCGCGGGTGCGGCTGACGTCCACGACCACCGACGCCGACCTGTTCGTCACCCTGCGCGTGCAGGACCCGGACGGCAACGAGGTCTCGCTGGTGTCCGCGATCGACGAACACGGTGTGCTGGCGGTGGGGTGGCTGCGTGCCTCCCACCGCGAACTCGACCACGGGCGCAGCCTCCCCCACCAGCCGTGGCACCCGCACACCCGCACCCTGCCCCTCACCCCGAGCCGGCCGGTCGACCTGGACGTCGAGATCTGGCCCACCTCCCTCGTCGTCCCACCCGGCTACCGCCTCGGTGTCACCCTGTCGGGCAGTGATTTCCAGATGCCGGGCGACGGCCCGTGGCCGGTGGCCTACGGCATCGAGCAACGCGGCAACGGGGTCTTCGTGCACGACGACCCGCACTACCGCCCGGCCGGAATCTTCGACGGGGTCACCACCGTGCACACCGGCCCCGCCTCGGGAACCTCGATACTGCTGCCGGTGATACCCGCGCAGGAATGAGCCGACCGCATCCATCCCCGAACAACTGAGGAAATCCACATCATGCGACGCATCGTCGACCTCTCCGTGTCACTGCAAGCAGGCATCGCCTCCGACCCACCCGGCCACCTGCCCGAAATCGACTACCTGGACCACGCTCACACCCGCGACGACCTGCTGCAGTTCTTCCCAGCGCCGGCGCCGAGGACCTACCCGACGGGGAAGGGTGGGCGATCGAAAAAGTCCGGCTGTCCACCCACAACGGCACCCACCTCGACGCCCCCTACCACAACAGTTCCACCATGGACGGCGGCCAGAAGGCCATCACCATCGACGAAGTCCCCCTCGAGTGGTGCTTCGGGCGCGGCGTCAAACTCGACTTCCGGCACTTCGACGACGGCTACGTCGTCACCGCCGAGGACGTCGATCACGAACTGGACCGAATCGGTCACACCCTCGCCCCGTTCGACATCGTGCTGGTCAACACCCGCGCCGGAGAACGGTACGGCCGGGAGGACTACGTGAACTCCGGCTGCGGAATGAGCCGTGAGGCGACCCTGCATCTGCTCCGCCAAGGGGTGAAGGTAACCGGCACCGACGCCTGGAGCTGGGACACACCATTCGCGTTCACCGCCCGCCGGTACGCCGAAACCCGCGACGCCGGCATCATCTGGGAGGGTCACCACGCCGGACGGGAGATCGGATACTGCCACATCGAGAAACTCGGCAACCTCGACGCGCTCCCCTCCTCCGGGTTCCAGGTGGCGTGCTTTCCCGTCAAGATCCATCAGGCGTCGGCCGGGTGGACCCGCACCGTCGCGATCTTCGACGAGGAGCACGCATGAGAATCGGGTCCCTGCTCGTCGACGGCATCCGGCGTCACGGCGTCGTCGACGACGATCACATCACCCTGCTGTCGGAGTCCGCCGACGTCTTCGCCGTCCTCGCGGCCGAAGACCCGAGCGGGGCGCTGGACGGGCACCGGCTGCCCTGGGATCCGGCAACCGAACTGGCGGTGCCGGTTCCGGTCGCCAGCATCCGCGACTTCATCACGTTCGAGCAACACACCGCCGGTTCGCTGCGCGCGGTCACCGGTGCCGCCGACGTGCCGCAGGTCTGGTACGACGCGCCCACCTTCTACTTCACCAACCCGCACGCCGCGATCGGCTCCGGCGCAGCCGTTCGGATGCCCCCGGGCTGCGAAGTGCTCGACTTCGAACTGGAAGTCGCGGTCGTGATCGGGAAAGCCGGGTACAACCTGTCCGTCGACGAGGCCTTCGATCATGTTGCCGGGTTCACCATCCTCAACGACTGGTCCGCCCGGGATCTGCAGGGCCGTGAGATGCGGGTCGGCCTGGGCCCCGCAAAAGGCAAGGACACCGCCACCACCCTCGGACCGGTGCTGGTCAGTGTGGACGAGTTCGTCGACTACGAGGACGAGGGTCGCTTCGACCTCGCCATGGACGTCTTCGTCAACGACACCCGCATCGGCGGCGACACCCTGGCGAACATGGCGTGGACGTTCGCCGAGCTGATCTCCTACGCCAGCCGCGGCACCTGGGTACGCCCCGGTGACGTGCTCGGCTCCTGAACCTGCGGCAGCGGGTGCCTCGCCGAACTCTGGGGATGGCGCGGCGAACAGCAACCACCGCCGCTGCGCATCGGCGACACCGTCACCATGACGGTGGAAGGCATCGGCAGCATCCACAACACCATGGTCCCCGGGCCGCCTCTCCACCACGTTCCTGCGGCAACCCGGGGAGCGAATGCCCGTACCGCACCGTAGTTCTCCGCGTGCACGGAGGTCCGCCGGCGTCGTGGGATCGAACCCGACTATTCAGTGTGCTCCCGCGTGGTTGGCCAATTCGATCAACGCGGACCGGTAGATGTCTGTGATCGCCTCTGCGAGTTCGGGTTCACTCTCGGGTGAAGTGGAGGCGAACTCGGCACTCCACACGACTTCGGCGCCGTCGGGATGGGGGTTGACGGTGAAGGTCGAGGAATAGAACGACAGCGGCAGGGGCCCGGCGAAGTACTCGTAGGTGTAGCTTCGCTGTGCGTCGTCGTGTGCGACGATCCGCTCCGTCGCCTCGCCTCCTCCGTTGGCAAACGTGGCGTACCTCAGATCGTCCTGCTGGCGGGACTTCTCCAGCGCAGGGATCCAGTTCGCGACGTTGGCGGTGTCGCCGCCGACCTTCCACACGGCGTCCGGTGGTGCTCCGATGATTCGGGTCTCGACTACTCGCATGAGGTGTCCTTACGGTCGTATGTAATGAGCAGTTCCGTCAGTCGGCGCACATCGCCGGGCCCTATCCCGTTGTCCCGCAGCAGAGCATGGACACCGCCGTACCGCCGGTCGACGTTGTCGAGGAATCGCTCCATCGCATCCGCAGGCGCCGTCCATGCTTCCGGCGGGTAGAGGTCGGCTGCGGGGCCGTACGACGTCATCTGCCGCAGACGCCGCATGGATACGGCGATGTCGCCGGGGGCGGCCGCGTAGTCGGCGGCGATGTCCTCGCGGAGCACCCCGATGGCGTCGAGGAGCAGTGCAATGGCCACCCCGGTCCGGTCCTTGCCGACGGTGCAGTGCACCAGGACCGGGAGAACGGCGGGTTCGAGAAGCCGCGTGGCGAGGGAGACGACCCCGGCGGCGTCCTCGGCCAGGTATTTCATGTAGCGGGTGACCAGCGGATCGTCGCCGTCCATCGGGGCAACCGCCGAGTCCTCGGCCACGCGGTCGCCGATGCTGAACGGGTGGCGGAAATGGCGAACCCCCAACTCGTCGAGAGGTCCTCGCCCCTCCACCGTGACCTCGTGGGGCAGCCGCAGATCGATGGTTGCCCGGATCCCGGTGTCTGCGATCAGTGCCCGCCCCGACTGCTCGTCCAGGAATTGGGGTGTCCCGCTGCGGAAGAGCACTCCGGATCGTACGTGCCCGCCGTCCCGGGTTCGCAGTCCGCCGACGTCGCGAAACCCGAGAAGCCCTGCGTAGGCCGCGGTCATGACTGTGTGGACAGAATGGTGACCACGCAGGCGTTGCCGTCCATTCCGGCCGCTCCCCCACCCATCGTCTCGACGAGCCCGACACGGTGCCGGGCGACCTGCCGCGGTCCGGCCTGTCCGCGCAATTGCCATGCGATTTCGGCGAGCTGCGCCATTCCGGTGGCGCCGAGGGGATGCCCGCGTGAGAGCAGCCCTCCGCTCGGGTTGACCGGTTGCGCCCCATCGCGGGTGGTGTGGCCGGAGGGGGCGAGTTCGGCGCCCTTGCCGCGGGGCGCGATGCCGAGCGCCTCGAGGGTGATGATCTCACCGATGGTGAAGGCGTCGTGCACCTCGAGCACGTCGATCTCCTGCGGGGTGCGGCCGGCCTGGGCGAAGGCCTTCTCGGCGGCGCGGGCGACGCTGGCGAAGCCCCAGACGTCCTCGCTGCGCTGGTCCCACAAGGCACCGGAGACCATCGCGGAGGCCTCGATCCGCAGGTCGTCGCGGTTGCCGCGGTCGCCGCCGACGATGGCGGCGCCGGCCCCGTCGCTGGTCGGGCAGCACTGCAGGAACGTCAGCGGTTCGGCGATCATGCGGGAGTCGAGCACCTCCTCAACCGTGGGCACCGTGTCGCGCAGTTGGGCGCGGGGGTTGTCCATCCCGTTGGTCTTGTTCTTGACCGCGATGGCCGCGAGTTGTTCCGGGGTGACGCCGAATTCGCCGACGTACCGCTGCGCCTGCAGGGCGTAGAGCCCCGGCAACGGCAGCGACGCAGCGCCTTCGGGGTCGGTCGCCTCCGGCACGATGGCCCCGGAGAACAGGGTCGACATCTGATCGACCCCGAGAACCAGAACGCACGTGAATCGCCCGTGCCGCACGGCCTCCACCGCTTCGTGATAGGCGGCAGTGCCGCTGGCGCAGGCATTCTCGACGGTCCACATGGGCACGGAAGGAATGCCGAGTCCGCGTTGGATGCGGGTGGCCACCCCGGGCGGGCCGAACACGGATCCGACGATGATGGCGTCGATCGCGTCGGGCCGGATGCCGGCGTCCCGGACCGCCTCGGCGACTGCGGTCCAGGCGAGTGACTCGACTCGCTGGTCGGGGAATCGGCCGTAGGACGAGGTTCCGACGCCCCACAACATGGCCTGGTTCATCGCAGCACCTCCGAAGTGGCGACGAGGTCGCCGTCGTCTGTTCCGGTGATCTCGAGGCGTGTACCGATCTCGAGTATCGCGGGTTCGCCGAGGTGAACGAGTACCCGTGGGCCGTCGTCGAGGTCGACGTACGCCAGCCCGAACGGTGGCCGGCGGGTGCCCACGGGGATCGCAACGACGGTGGAGGACCAGGTCTTACCCGTGCGGGCGAAGCGGGCCGGTTCGGTGGCGGCGTAGCACACCGGGCACCACGGCAGATGCTGTTGTGCGGTCGGGTACCGGCACACCGTGCACCGGGAGCCGAGCACGGCATCGCCGTCGAGAACCGGCCGCGAGTCGGCGACCGGAAGGCCCCCGACGGCGGAGCCGGCGCGGCGCTTGGTCGGCCGCCCCACACCCAGCTCGCTCATCGGTGATCGCCTTCCAGCGTCAGCGAGAAGTCGTCGGCCTCGATGTGCAGGTAGGCACCCACGGACGTCTCGACGAGTTCACGGATGTACTTCATCTGCTTGCTGGTCGGGGCGAAGTCGCGGTTGCGTTGCGGGGTCGCGCGCATGACGTCGATGTCGTTCGCCGGGACGAGCAGTCGCAGGAGCAACTCGTCGTCGCTGATCGATTCGCCGAACTTCTTCCGCAGTTCGCCCAGGCTCGGCTGCGGAGGTTCCCAGTTCTCGTAGCTCTTCGCCTTGGGCGAGCTCATGATGGTGTCGTACACGTTCGGATCCATCGGGGCGACGGGTTTGCCGTAGAAGCCTTGCGAATAGATCATCACCTCGTCCGGAACCACGGAATACCGGGATCCCGTCACCACGTTCAGCACCGCCTGCGTGCCGACCAGCTGCGAGAACGGGGTGGCCATGACGGGGTAGCCGAGTTCTTCTCGCACCCGGGACATCTCGTCGAGAACCTCTTCGAATCGATCTTCCATGCCGCGGTCGCGCAGCTGCGCCTTGAAGGTGCCCGCCATTCCGCCCGGAAGCTGGTGCCGGTACTGGAACAGGGAGTACTCGGCCGGCTGGCCGACCGGCAGGTCCTCGTACTCCGCGACGCGCAGCAGGTGCTGTTCGACTGCGGCGAAACGGGACTCGTCGACGTCGACGTCGAAGCCGGCGTAGCGCAGGTTCGCCACCGTGTTCTCGGTCGAGGGCAGCGACACCCCCGCCGCGAGCGGGCGGCTTGCCGTGTGCACACGATCAGCGCCGGCGAGGACGGCTTCGAGGTAGTTCAGCGGCGCGAGCGCGTTGTTGCTGTGAAAATGGACCTCCACCGGCAGATTTCCGGCCGCACCTTTGATGGCCGCAATGAGCGAGCGGGTGCGCTCGGGGGTCAGCAGGCCGGCGGCATCCTCGAGTTCGATACCGTCCGCACCGGTCGCGACCAGCTCCCGGGTGCGGGCGGCGTAGTACTCGTCGGTGTGGTAGGGCGTGTCGGCGTAGAGGATGCACGGCAGCGCCTGACCACCCTCGGCCTGCACGGTCTTGACGAGGCGGCCGATCTTGTCGATGTTGAACAGTCCGTCGTAGATCCAGAAGCTGCCGACGCCGTGAGCGCTGAGCCGCTGCACCCACAGGTCCATCACGCTGTCGGCGGTGAGGCCGAACGTGACGATGCCGTTGCTGCGAGTTCCTGCTCGAACCGTCGTCTCGGGCATCGACTTCGACAGCGCGATCAACTGCTCCCACGGATCTTCCTTGCAGTGCCGCACGAGCACCTCGAAGATCGAACTGCCGGCGAGGTCGATGGTGTGAAAACCGGTGCGGTCCAGCTCGGACGCCATGGGCAGGCCCATGTCCTTGCGCAGCCGCATGCCCCACCAACTCTGGGGGCCGTCGCGCAGCGTCTGGTCGACGATGTCGATCTTGCGCCGGCTGCCGTCGGCGTTGCGCGGGGCGCAGTCGAGGTAACTCATGAGATCTTCTCCATGTAATCGGGGAGGCCCCGAGAGGCAATCCAGTCGGTGGTGACGGTGCCGGCCCGGAAGTCCGGATGATCCAGCGCCACCCGCGCGAAATCGGCGGTGGTGGGAACTCCGGTCACCCCCAGCCGACCCAGGGCTGCGACCATCCGGTCCGCTGCGACGTCCCGGTCGGGCCCGTGTGCCACGATCTTGGCGAGCAGGGAGTCGTAGTAGGGGGTGACGACGTAGCCAGGTTCGCAATGGCTGTCGACACGAATGCCGTCCCCCTCCGGGGGATTCCAGCTCTGCACCGTGCCGGGGTTGGGGATGAAGCCGCGGGCCGGGTCCTCGGTGGTGATGCGGACCTCGATGGCGTGCCCGGTCAGGTCGATGTCGGCCTGGGTGAACCGGAGCGGTTCACCGGCCGCCGAGCGCAGCTGCTCGGCGACCAGGTCCACGCCGGTGACCATCTCGGTCACCGGGTGTTCGACCTGGATTCGGGCGTTGAACTCGAGGAACGCGAACTCGTGGGAGTCTGCGTCGTAGATGAATTCGACGGTTCCGGCGCTGTCGAGCCCGAGCGCCTCGGCGAACAGAACCCCGCTGCGTCGGATGTCCTGACGAATCTTCTCGGGCAGGTTGGGTGCCGGCGATTCCTCGACGACCTTCTGGTGACGCCGTTGCAGGGTGCAGTCGCGTTCGCCGAGGTGGATGACGTTGCCGTGTTTGTCCCCGAGCACCTGGACTTCGATGTGGCGGGCGTTGCGGATGAATCGTTCGACGTACAGACGTCCGTCGCCGAACGCCGATTGGGCCTCCGCCGCGGCCGACGACCAGCGGGCCCTCAGCTCGGATTCGTTCTCGACCACCGACATTCCCCGCCCGCCACCGCCGGCGGCGGCCTTGACCAGTACCGGGTAGCCGAGCTCGGCGGCCGCGGCGACCGCCGCCTCGGTCGAGTCGATCACCGGCGACCCCGACAGCACGGGGATGCCGGCCGAGCGGGCGAGCTCACGGGCGCGGGCCTTGTCGCCGGCCTGCGCGACCGCTTCCGGCCGCGGGCCGACGAAAGTGAGTCCCTCGCCGACGCAGGAGGCGGCGAATTCCGGATTCTCCGACAAGAACCCGTAGCCGGGATGCACGGCGTCGCACCCGGCGCCGAGCGCGGCGCTGAGCACCGCGGGGATCGCCAGGTAGCTCTGCGCTGCCGGGGCGGGGCCGATGCACACGGCGCGGTCGGCCATCCGGGCGGCGAGCCCGTCGCGATCCACGGTCGAGGTCACCGCGACCGTTTCGATGCCGAGGGCGCGGCAGGCCTTGATCACGCGGACCGCGATCTCCCCGCGGTTGGCGACCAGGACCCGCCGCAGCGGGGTGCGGCGCGGTGACTCGGTGGACAGGGTCGACGGGCTAGCCATCGGTCGGCCTGATCAGGAACAGCGGCTGGTCGAATTCGACCAGGTCCGCATTGGTGGCGCAGATCTGCACGATCTCTCCGCCGTGCGGGGTGACCACCGGGTTCATCAACTTCATGACCTCGACGATGGCGATCTGCTGCCCGGCCTCGACGGTCTGCCCGACCTGCACGAACGGCGGCTCGCCGGGTCCGGGGGCCACCCAGAAGGCGCCGACGGTCTGGGCTCGCACCTCGATGCAGCCGGTGGTGTCGACGGCAGGCGGCGCCGCCGGGTCGGGCGCGGCCGCAGACGACGCTGCCGCAGGGGCAGGGCCAGCCGCCGGCGCGGATGGAGTCACAGCCGTCGGAGCCACTGCCGTCGGAGCCACTGCCGTCGGAGCCACAGCCGTCGGAGCCACAGCGGTCGGAGCCGGGGCCGGCGGGCCGTCCTTGCCGACGGTGACGCGAATACCGTCGAGTTCGAGGGTCATCGAAGCCCATCCCGACTCTTGGAAGGTACGGAGAATCTCCTGCACCTCGCGATGGGTCACACGATCCGCCGTGGTCATGACGTGCTCCTCTGGTGTGCGATGGCTGCAAGAAGCACCGGCAGCCGGTGGGTAGTGACAATTGCTTCGACCCCGGCGTCGAGGGCTGCCCGGACTCCGTCCGGAGCGCAGAACACCGCTCCACGAACGGCTTTGGTTCCCGGTGGGATGTCGGGTAATTGCTCACCGATCTCTTCGGCTGCAAGGGAGTCGGCATCGAACACCGGCTCCGCCACCACGTCGGGACCCACTCGCAAAGACGTGGCACCGCTTGCCCACTCGGTGAGGCGGCGCAGATCCTCGTCCTCGCTCTCGTCGACCGCCGAGGTCGGCAGTACGCCGGCGTAGACCCGGCCGGTGGTCGCATCGACCGTGACGGTGCGGCCGACCAGGTTTGCCACGGTGTCGGTGCCGCAGCCGACGACGCAGGGGGTGTCGAGGGCGCGGCTGACGACGGCGGCGTGTGAGGTTGCGCCGCCCTGCTCGGTGACCACCGCGGCGGCCGCGATCATGCCGTGGACGTCGTCCGGGCTGGTCGATTTGCGGACCAGGATGCTTCCCGGGTTCGCCTGTGCCGCTTCGGGAGTGTCCACGACCACACCGGTGGCGACGCCCGGGCTGGCGGCCACCCCGGTCACCAGTACCTCTGCGGTGCCGGCGGCGCCAGGTGCGATCTCCGGGCGCAGCAGAGTGCGGATCTGCTCTGCGGTGACCCGGGACAGGGCCTCTCCGGGTTCGAGAACACCCTCGTCGACGAGTTCGACGGCGATCCGCACGGCGGCGCGGGCGGTGCGCTTCGCCGGCCGGGACTGCAGCAGGAACAGCTCGCCGCTCTGCACGGTGAACTCGACGTCCTGCGCGTCGCGGCCTTCACGGTCGAGTTGCTCGGCGGCGTCGAGCAATTCGGCGTGCACGGCCGGCCAGCGCTCTTCCAGGTCGGTCAGGGGTTTCGGGGTGACCCGGCCGGACACGACGTCCTCGCCCTGCCCGCGCTGCAGATACTCGCCGTACGGTTCGCGGGCGCCGTCGACCGGGTTGCGGGTGAACAGCACCCCGGTGCCGGAATCGTCGTCGAGGTTGCCGAACACCATCGCCTGCACGGTGACCGCGGTGCCGAGGTCGTCCGGGATGCCGTAGTGCTTGCGGTAGGCGAGGGCACGCCGGGATCGACTCGATGCGAACACCGCGGCCACCGCGGCGCGTAGCTGCTCCCACGGGTCGGCCGGCACGGCGTCACCGACGTCGGAGGAGATCGCCGCCCGGACCGACGCGGTATCGGGCAGGTCTTCGAGTTCCTCGGTGCAGCCGAGGACGAGACGGCCGTAGAAGCCGGTGAAGCGGCGATGCACCTCGGCGGCGAAGTCGCGGTCGCCGCTTTCGGCGGCCAGGGCGGCCTCGACCTCATCGTTGCAGCCGAGGTCGAGGATGGTGTCCATCATGCCGGGCATGCTGATCGCGGCGCCGGAGCGCACCGACACCAGCAGCGGGCGTTCGGTGCCGCCGAACGTGCGGCCGAGTTGCTTCTCCAGCAAGCGGATTCCGGTGATCAGTTCGTCGGCCAGGCCCTCGGGCAGACCGCCGTCGGCGAAGTAGGCCTCGCAGGCCGCGGTGGTGACGACGAACGCCGGTGGCACCCGCAGGCCCAGTGACCGCATCCGCCACAGGCTCCATGCCTTCCCGCCGACCAGATCGCGGCTCGGCTCGGCGGCGTTCTCGTCGGGGACGACCAGCCAGCGAAGACCCGTTGCGGTGCTCATTCGGGGCGCTCCCGTCCGGTGAGGCGGAGGATGTGTTCGTGCATCTGGAACCACACGGTGTGGACGGAGTCGACGCGGACACCGCTGACGTAGTCGGTCTCGCCGCCCTCTGCGCGGATCAGCGCCGCGCCGATCCGGTCGAGGAATCGATCGATCAGCGGGTTCTGCTGGACCAGGGGCTGCAGGACCTTCTGGGTCTTCTCGTGCACGCGGCCGAGTTTGTCGACGATCTTGGCGTCGTAGTCGGCGTCGGCGTGATCGTTGCCGACGCGGGCGCCGTCGACCTCGATGGTCTGCCAGTCGGTGGTCAGGGTGAGGACCTGCTTGTTGACGCCGGTCTCGAAGGAGTCCATCGCGTCGGTGACGGCCGGGTCCGCCCGCAGACCGGCGAAGGCGCGGGCGTACACGTCGTCGAGGAATTCGCGGCCGACCGGGGTGATCATGTAGTTGCCGCGCGCGGCCATCACCGCGCCATCCGCGACGGCCTTCTCCAGCGCCGCCTCGACGTCGGCGATCGGCAGGGCGTTGATCTCGGCGAGTTGCTCGGCGGATCCGAGCTGACGCAGGGTCAGGGTGTGAACGGTGAGTTCGTTGGGGTCGAGCATGATGGGTCCTTTCGGTGTCGGGGTCACACCTGCGCGGCGACCATGCGGTCGCGCACTTCGCGGCGCAGGGATTTCCCGACCGGACTGGTGGGGATGTTCGGCCAGATCTCCAGGGAACGAGGCCGTTTGAAACCGGCGAGTCGATCGGCGCAGAACTCGAGGATCTCGTCGGGCTCGGCGGTGGAGCGGGTGACGACAGCGGCGGCGACCCGTTCGCCCCACTTCTCGTCGGGCAGGCCCACCACCGCGGCCTCGACGACCGCGGGGTGTGTCAGCAGGGCGTCTTCGACCTCGCGCGGGTAGACGTTGAAGCCGCCCGAGATGATGACGTCGTGCCTGCGGTCGAGCAGGTGCAGGTAGCCGTCGTCGTCCCAGCGTCCGATGTCGCCGGTGTGCAACCAGCCGTCCGGTTCGATCGTCTCGGCGGTGGCGTCCGGGCGACGCCAGTACCGGCTCATCGTGTGCGGCCCCCGGGTCAGGACCTCCCCGACCTCGTCCGGTCCGAGGACGGTGCCGTCGGCGGCCCGGACCTGCACCTCGACGAATGTGTAGGGCTTACCGGCGGAGGTCAGTCGTTCCGGTGTGTGCTCCCACGGCTGCAGGCAGGTGATCGCCAGCGGCGCCTCCGCCTGACCGTAGAGCTGCGCGAAAACCGGTCCGAGGATATCGATTCCGCGTCGGAGCACACTGGTCGCGATCGGGGCTCCTCCGTAGCACAAGCGCTCGAGGGCGAGATCCGCTGTTGCCGTGGTGGGATCCTCGAGCAGCATCGCGATCATCGTCGGCACCATGAACGTCGACGTGGCCCGGTACTTCCGCGCGGCCTCGAGGAACGCGCCGGGCGAGAACTTCGACACGATGACGTTCGGGGCGCCCTTGACCAGGTGCGGCAGGAAGAACGCGCCGCTGCCGTGGGTGATCGGTGCGGCGTGCAGCATCACCGAGTCCGGTCGCAGGTTGGGCAGCAGGTCGACCAGGAAGTTCGCCACTTCGGCGAGCTCGCTGCGCGTGGTGAGGACCACCGCCTTGGGCTTGCCGGTCGTGCCGCCGGTATAGGCCAAGCGCAGCGGTTCGTCCTGGTCGCGCCGGACGTCGCACGGGCCGTCGGGCGCGCCGGCGACGAGTCCGGGCAGCTCGTCGGCGGTGATCATCACCTCGACGCGGGCAGGGGGATCCCCTGCGTAGACCAGGGCTCGCGCCTGCGAATCCTCGACCTTGTAGGCGTGCTCGCGGGCCGTCTCGCGCACGTTGAGCGGAACCCGGACCAGCCCGGCCTTCGCGAGTGCGTAATAGACGACGACGCCGTCGATCCCGTTCGGCATGAGCACCGCGACACGGTCACCGGCATCGAGGCCGCGGGCCAGCAGTGCGTGGCCGAGCCGGTCGGTGAGTTCGTCGAACTCGGCGAAGCTGACCACCCGGTCGCCGTCGATCAGCGCGGGGGCGGCACCGTACTGCCGCCCGGCGCGGCGGATCAGGTCACCGATCTGCATCGCCGGTTCCCTTCGTGTCGTCGGTGGCGGGCAGGTCGGCGCGACGCAGCCCGGATCCGCGGCCTTCCAGGTTCCGTGAGCCTCGCTGTGTGAGGCGGTACAGCTCGTCCGCCTGCGGGGTCCCGTGGTTCCACTTCACCCATTCCTCGTCGAGGTAGCGGTTGCCGCCGTCGAGCACGGCGGGGGTGAATCCCTGTGCGCGCGTGTTGTAGTCGTCGATGTCGATGCGTCCGGCGCTGGTGGTCCACACACCGGTCTTGCCGGGCAGGCTCGACGAGCCGGTGAACCGGTCACCGGCGGTAGGTGCGTAGTCGTCGTCGGTGAGCACCGAGTAGGGGATGCCGGTGAGCATGTTGCGGTTCAGGTCGGAGTAGCGGGCCATGGTGTACTCGTTGCTCGTCTGGTGGGGCAATCCCAGCAGGCCCACCATCTCGCCGAGGTTGTCGCGTCCGTATTCGTCGTTGAGCAGGGGCTTGAACCGCTGCACTCGTTCGTCGACCTGGAACCAGTCGTCCTGCCGGTAGGTTCCGGCGAGATGAGCGAAGTCCTTGCCGACCGAGGAGTAGACCAGGGCGCCGGCGTCGATCATCTGCTCGCGTGACCAGGTCGCGATCCGCTTCCACAGGTCGGTGGTCGCCTCGTTGAGGATCTCGCGGTACTGCTCCATGGTGTCGGCCAGGGTGTCGGCGTCGTCCATGCCGACCGGAATGTATCCGTCGGTCAACGCATCCGAGGTGTACATCCCGACCGCCTCGATGTTGGCGGCGTTGTATCCGGGCTCGGCTTCGAAGGACGCCCAGTCGTCCATCAAGTGGAAATTGGTGCCCTTGAAGACGATCGGGATCGTGAGATTGTTGAACGGCAACTGGGTGGCGATGCCGTCCAACCACGGATAGTCGCCTTCGGTGAGGTCGAAGAAGTCCCGCATGATCATCTGCCGGTTGTTGCCAAAGTCGTAGGGGCCGCTGTTGTGCAGGCCGATGCGGCACTCGCAGTGCGCGAGGAACGCGTACTGCGACAGTTGGGCGACGAGTTTGGTTGCGGCGGTGTGCAGCCGGTCACCGGGCACGACACCGTGCAGGTCGGACTCGAACACCTGCAGGGTTCGTTCGGGCAGGAACTGGCTGCGGTCGCCGAATTCCTTGTTCGTCAGGTGTCCGTCGTTGCGGTGGTAGGCCAGATTGAACCGCCGGGAGAAGTCGAGCACGTCGACGACGTCGTCGACCGCGTCGGTGGGCCGCAGGAGACCCCAGTTCATCAGCATCTCCCGGCCGATGAGGTAGAACGCGGGCATGCCCCACGCCGCGTTGACCGTGTCCACCTTGAGGCTGACCTCGCGGGCGCGGTCTCCGAGTTCCTCGGCGGGCGTCGCCGCGTCGATCTCGCGCAGCAGGGTCGGCAACCGGTAGAAGCTGTTGAGATAGCTCACCAGCATGTACGGGTTCATCGGGAACAGCTTCGACTCCTGCACCGTCCGCGTGATGCACAGCCAGTAGGTGGTGTCGGACAGACTCCGGAGGTAATTGTTGGTCTCCAGCAGGGTCCGGTAGTTCAGATTCGCCATGGTCTCAGCTCTCGCTTTCGATCAGCCAGATCCGGGCATGCCCGGTGTCACCCGTCTCGTAGGCATCCGCTGCCGGGGGCGCCGCGGTCACTTCGAGTTCGACCAGGTCGCCGTTCTTCAGGTCGTTGATCTTGCAGTTCATCAGCGTGGGGACGTCGTACTCCCGGGCGAGGATGCCCAGGTGCGAGCGCACGGTGCCGCCGAGGCAGATGACGCCGGCGAACCCTTCGATGATCGGTGCGGTCAAGGTGCCGCCCGAGTCGTCGATCACGGCGATCGTGCCGGGCGGGATGCCGTCGGTGAGGAATTCCATGACCTGCTCGACGGCGGAGATCAACGCCACCGGTCCGATGACCGTCTGGGGCTTCTTGATCACGTTGTCGCCGATACCCACGTGACGGCGACCGTCCGAGTCCCGGTCTTCCGAGAACTCCCGCGCCTCTCGGTCGGTTCGCTTGTACTTGTGCGGCTCGGATTCGAGCGAGACCGTCGCGGAGTACTCGAACCGGTACCCGGAATCCAGGGCCTCCTGCTCGATCGCTCGCGCATCCTCCATCGAGAAGATCTCGAACTGGCGTTCGAACACGGTGTCTTTCCACCGCCCGCCGGTGGCGGAGAATCGTTGCGCCGCCAACGACCGCACAGCGGTGTTGAAGCGGCCCGGCAATGGGAGCATTTCGGTCGATCCCCATTTCGGGGGCGTAACCACGGAGTCGGACATGTCACCTCACGTTTCCTCGGGACGGACGCAGCCGCCGACGCGGCCGGAAACAGGTGGCTACCTGGTATTTTTTTCTCCGGCTTCTTGGCGTTGTGACCTAAAACTAGTTACGCTCCGTGGTGTGATCCAGTCCACGTTGGGGGACACTTCCGGGACAACGCCGAGTGCAAAGTCCTCGTCCCGAAACCGCTCCCCGTTCCGAGCCAACCTGAGCAAGGCCGACTACGAGCGCGCCTTCGACATCCTCGAACAGTGCTCCGGCGCGGCCTGCCTTCCCGACTTCAAGGAACGGGCCGTCGAGGCGATCAGTGAGCACTTCGCCCTGAAACACGTCTCGTTCTTCGCCGGCGCGACCTTCCACACCGTCTTCGAGGACTCAGCGCCCCTGACGGCGGGCAAAACCGCCAAGATGCTGCCCGAGTACCAAGACCGGTGGGCCCGCTACGACATCTTCGGCACGCCGGCGGCGATGCGGCAACTCGTCTCCAGCGGGGTGTCGTCATTGGACGAACTGCAGTCGATGGGCCAGTTGCCGGCGGCGGCCGACGCCTACGTCAGATACTTCCTGTCCTCCACGTGGCGCATGCAGACCGCTGCCGCATTGCGCCTGGAGTTGAGCGCCGGACACACGGCACTGCTGGGGATGTTCGACCCGGAGCCCGGCAAGATCGGCGCCTCCGAGGCGGCCACGCTACGCCTGCTGAGCCAGCAGATGTCCGCCATGGCTCGCGGCCTGCCCGCGTCGAAGTCGCAGGCCGCCCTTGCACGGCTCTCCGTGCGGCAGCGGCAGGTCGTCCGGCTCGTCGCGGACGGATTGTCGAATGCGCAGATCGCCGAGATCCTCTCCCTGGCCGAGGACAGTGTGAAGAAGTACGTCACCCGAATCCTCACGACCACCGGTTGCCAGTCACGGATGGAACTGGCGCTGCTGGCGCGGGCGCAGCGGATATGAGAAAGGGGCCGCGGACTATTCGTCCGCGGCCCCGTCACGCTCCGGTCAGAGGAAGGACGTCTCCTTCGTCAGCCCGTAGCGGGGATGTTCACCGATCACCATCGATTCGAAGATGCCGTACCCGACGGCGTCGCCTTCGCGGCAGCGGATCACGCAGTCCCGCAACTGGTGTACCTCTCGCGCGGTATCGGAATCGGAGACGTCCGCGTACCGTTCACCGTCGAGGTGTTCGGGCCCCTGCCATTGCCCGTGCCGCTGGCCCTTGAACCCGAAGTACAGTCCCGTGCCGAGGTGGAACCCGGTGTCACTGACCGGTTCGATCTCGAGGGTGCGCGTCTCGCCCCACCCCGCATCGAAGGTCAGCGTCCCACCGAGGAGTCGCCTGTTGTCGGGGTCGTACTTGAGGTCGTCTCTCAACCCTTGCAGCGGGCGCTGGGTTCCGTCGGGAAGATTTTCGAAGCCCGAGAAGTAGGTCACCGCACCGTCGACCCATTGCAGATAGTGGTGGATCTCGTAGCTGGACCCGTCGGGACGCTGCATCCACATCGGACTCCAGGTGAGAATGAAGTCGCCATCGAGCCGCTGAGGTTTGAAGACATCCGGTGCGGGCTCGCCGACGTCCATCCGCACTCCCCAGGAGTGGTCGCGGAAGCCGAACCACTCCTCGTCGCGCACCTCGATGCGCTCGCCGTCGAGCCAGATCTCACCGCTGACTGTCGACGCCTGGTGGTACCGGAGCAGGTCGGACTGCACCCGGAATCCCTGCGGCTCGCGCTGGGCATCCTTCTGTTCGAGGAACGGCGGCAGCACTCCGGTGACGGTGAGGTCGAATCGCAGTGGGACCACGTCGTTCTCCTGCAGGACCCAGCGCACCTTCCGGAGCGGTTCGACGACTTCGTAGTCCAGAGGTCCGACACCGATCCGCTCGCCGTCGAGATCGAGTTGGCGACTGGCCCGGACCGTCAACTGCTCCTTCCCCCGCGAGACGCCGGCGAACATGTCCATCACGTTCCGGTTGTGGTATTTCCCGAGACCTATGTCGACCTGGATGGACCCGTCACGAGCGAAGAGCGAAGACCACAGCTTCTCCGTCCAGGACGTGTCGGCATGGCTGATCGTCGCGAAGGTTTCGGGCGTCTGATGACACAACAGCTCGTCGGCGTGGATGAGTTTCTGCATCGATTGGCGCATGTGAGCGCCTCCTCTCGAGTGGTTCAGCGAATGGGTGAGAAGGATCCGGGCATGTCGTGTGCCACCAGGGCACCTCCGAATACGGCCGCGGCCCGGTCGTCGTCGTCGAATGGATCGGGATAGAGCGCAAGGGTCTTCGGCGACATCGCCCAGTCGACCCGATCCGTCACCCCGGCCTGGGCGGCAAAGGGGCGAAGCCCTGAGGTGTACATGGTGGTGGCGGCCATGATTCGGTCGCTCCGGTCCATGGTGGCGAATTTCTGATACAGGCCCATGTGGCATCGGCTGAGATCCGCCGCAACATTCGGCCAGTCTTCCGGCGCGAGCAGCTCACGGGTGCCGTCGGCCCGATACCCGTACACGGCAGCTTCGTCGACGACGGCGAGAAGTTGATCCGGTTCGGTGAACGTCGTTCCCCAGTCGTTGATTTCGAACTCGGTGAACTTCGAGCGGTCGAACGTCAGGACCATCGTCAATCCCGTGTAGGGCGGGTCCAGATCGTCCGCCCACGGATACGCCCATGCACTGGGGCCGAGAGAGAGATAGTCGCGCACGATCGTCTGCCGGTTTCCCGTCGGCCGCGGATACGGACCGGAGTCGCAGATGCCGACCCGTGAATCACAGAAGTACAGGAACGAGTATCCCGAGACCGTGGCGTTCAGCCGCTTGAGGCTCTTCGCGGTGGTCGCATCCAACGCCGTTGCCGCGCCGACCAGCTCGTCGACAACGGCCGTCGACAGGTACCGGTTGGTGAATCCGGCGTCCTTGTAGTCGAGTGTGCCGTCACCACGATGCGCCAGGGTGAGCCGGCGCCAGAAGTCCACGACGGTGCGAATGTCGTCGCGATGGTCAGCGGGCTCGATGGCGCCCATCTGAATCATGCACTCTCGACCGCAGAGGAAGTGGTAGCCGATCATCCAGATCCACAGCGGGCTGACCTTGTTCGGCCCCTCACGCAACCGGCGACCCAGCTCTTCCGCCGGCACAGCCGCGTCGATCACGCGTATCCGATCCACGTAGCTGTGGAAATCCTCGATGACCGACAGCGTCATGTAGGGCAGCATCGGGAACAGTTCGGAGGTAAACCCGGATCGGCGCGTCAATTCGGGTTTCATGGCCCTGCCCATGTGCTGGACGAGGTCGTCGAGGCGGTCGTCGGTGAGTTCCTCGGAGAGGAGTGCCTCGAGCGCAGCGCCCGAGACGTCGACCGTGAAGTCCTTGACTGCGATCTCGTCTCCCACGCGCCGGATGTAGTCCCACCACGCGGCGCTCACATCCGCGGGCGGGTCCGGTGCGGTGTCAGGCTCCGGGGAAGCAACGACCCCCGTCTGCTCGTCGATACGGAGCGTGATTTCGGTGCCGTCGGGGATGTCCTCGGACAGTTCGGTACCGACCAGACACGGGACCTCGAACTCTCGCGACACGATCGCCAGGTGCGAGCGGAGTGTTCCATCCAGACAGACGATTCCCCCGAGCCGGCCCAGGATCGGTGACAGGAATGTTGTGCCGCCCGACGCGACCAGCGCGATCGTGGACTCGAGGTCGCTGTCGAGCGAGGCGATCACGTCGTCCGGCGACCGGAAATGGCGCACTGTTCCGGTGACCGGTGCAAAGGCGTACGACGGATGTCCCTTCCCGAGAATCGACATGGTCTAACCTCCCAGCGGTCGGAAACAACCGTCGCGGTCCTGCGGAACGAAGACGCCGCCGATCAACTGCAGCGCGAGGTCGGGGTCGCTGAACTTCTGAAAGGATTCGGCGATCCGCGGCGTTATGGCCCAATCGATCTCGTCGTAGCAGCCGGCGAGTCGCGCCCACGCCTTGAGCTTCCACGCGTACATCTCGGTGGCGTACAGGTTGCGTTCCTCGGCATCGGTTTCGGCCAACCGCTGGTACAGTGCTCGATGCGCCTTGCGGATCGCCTTGGTGGCCTCCTCGACCTCGTCGGCACCGAGCGGGCGGAGGGTGCCGTCGTCGGTGCAGAACACCCGGGTTTCGATGATGTCGGCCTGGTAGTCGCTGGGTGTGAACCAGGCAGTGCCCCAGACGTTGTTGTCCATCTTCACCGTGGCGGGCAGCCGGTACACGATGACGAAATGATGGTAGGGCAGCGTTTCCCGGATGCCGTCGACCCAGGGGAAGTCTCCGTCGCCGTCCGTGCAGGTCTCGCGCAGCGCGAGGAACGTGCCGTCCTCGAGCTGATAGGGCCCGGTGTCGCACACCGCGGTCCGCGCGTCGCAGTTCTCCAGGAACGCGTACGCGGTCAGCCGCGCACCGAATTTCCGAATCCCCGCCTTGACCTCGTCGTCGGCGGGGACGAGGTGGGAGCGGATCTGCGCGAGCACGTCGTCGTCGATGACATGGGAACTGTTCTCCGGCTCCGCGTCCATGTTGAACAGGACGTTGTCGGTGCGCATGGCGATGGTCGCCTCGCGCCAGAAGCGGAGCACCTCGAGCTGATCCTCCAGACCGTCCGACAGGGTGCTCTCTCCGAGGTCGACGAACAGCTCACGTCCGGTGAGGTAGTGCAGCGGGGTGGCAGCGAGGTTGATGAAGCTGCGCTTGTTGCCGATGGGCAGAGCCTTGCGCACCAGCTCGGTGGGGGTGGCGTGCTGCCGGATGGTACGGATGCGCTCCGGCACCCTGAGGTAGTCCTCCATCATCGACATCAGGATGTAGGTGTTCATGCCGAACAGTTCCGACTCGAACACGGTCCGCGCCGACAGTTCGGACTTGTAGGCCGCACCCGCGGCGTGCACTAGCCAGTTCCACTCCTCGAGTGTGGGCTCGTAGGCCGGGTCTGTGTACAGAGCCTCCACGTTCACGGGAGTGGTCAGTTGCGCGGTCACGCCGTCACCGCCCCCGCCGCGACGGCCACGCGTGCGGTCTCGGTATCGGACAGGTCCAGCACCACGGTGTCGCCGTCTGCGACGGTTCCGGTCAGTTCCGCGGCGAGCACGCAGGGCACGTCGGACTCTCGCGACAGGATCGCGAGGTGCGATTCCCGGCTCCCGGCTGTACAGACGATCGCGCGCAGATCAGGCAGGATCGGCGACAGGAAGGTCATCCCACCCTTGCTGACGAACGCGATCGTGTCCTCGAGATCGTCGTCGTCGATCGACAGCACGTCGGCCGTGTCGTTGAACCACCTCGCGGTACCTCGAACCCCCCCTGCGGTGAATAGGTTGACACCGGTCCCGACCTCGTTCAGGTCTCCGCTCATCACATACTCCGTTCGGCCCATTCGTGGGCGTGGGATCGTCTTGAACACGCACTTTCGTCGGTGCCAGGAAGGCTACGAGCGGCTGTGTCGTGCGCCACAGTCCACTTTGGGGGACAGTCTCCGATGCCCGGTCGTCCGGTGGTCGAAAATGGATCCATGGCCGGGGAAGCAACGGAAATCGTTCTGAGCAACCAAGACCTTCGCGAGGTCACCGCGTTCGCCGCGGGGTGCGCGGAGGGGGTACTGGAGATATTCGAGGCCGATCAGCCGGACGACGCACGCCCTCGCGACGCAATCGCTACCGCGCGAGAGTTCGCTCGAGGTGGTGAGCGCGGGAAACCTCTGCGCGACGCAGCGTGGGCGGCGCTCGCGGCCGCCAAGGGCACCGCAACCGAGGCCGCGCGCGAGGCGGCGTGGGCGGCGATGGCTGCGGCGGGCGCCGCTTACCTACATCCCTTGGCGAAGGCCACCCAGGTCAAGCACATTCTCGGAGCGGCCGCGTACGCCGCCAGAGCGGCCGAACTCGCCGCCGGTGACGATCGGACCGTCGGCGCCGAACACGTCGAGCAAGCGGCTCAGCGTGCGACACCCGTCGTCGTCGACGTACTCGGACGCTTCCCGCCGGCACCGAGTGGCGGCGGACGGGTCGGCGAGTTGATCCGCATGCTGGACGCCACCCTTCGGCAGTGACAGACGCTGCGGATCGCCGACAAAGCGGTTAATTCATCAACCGTTGACCCTGGCTACTCGGCGTGCCTAGCATCGAATATGCGCGCCATGATTCTCAAGGAATTTCGCGAACTTCGGCGGGACCCCCGCACATTGGCGATGTTGATCGCGCTGCCGCTTCTCCTGCTCGTCATCTTCGGCTACGCGGCCAATTTCTATGTCTCCTCGGTCGAAACGGCGGTCATGGGCCCCTCGGCTCAGCAGGTGAGCACGTCGTTGCCGCCGTTCTTCGAGGTGACGCAGACAGACGTCGACGGCTCGACCGCCCAGGCGACGGATCTGTTGCGGGAGAACAAGGTCGACGTCGTGGTGGTGACCGGGTCGACCCCGGCCGAGCAGTCGACGGCACTGGTCGACGGCTCGAATCTGTTCGCTGCCCAGTCGACGGTGTCGATCCTGAACAAACTCGGCGACCGGGTCCGCACCGAGGTGTTGTTCAATCCCGACCTGAAGACGTCGTGGGTGATGGTGCCCGCGATCATCGGCCTGATCCTCACCTTCATCGGCACGATCGTCACCAGCATCGGTCTGGTCCGGGAACGCGAGGCCGGGACCCTCGAACAACTCGCGGTCATGCCGATCCGGCCGAGTCAGGTGATTCTGGGCAAGATCGTGCCCTATTACCTGCTCGCCGCACTGGACATGACCGTCGTGACGGTGCTGGGCATGGTGCTGTTCGGGGTGCCGTTCAACGGCAACGTGCTGGTGTTCGCGCTCGGCGCCGCGCTCTTCCTGTTCGTCGTCCTCGGCCTCGGTGTGCTGATATCGACGATCTCGCAGACCACCGGACAGGCGATCCAAACGGCATTCCTGTTCCTGATGCCACAGATTTTGTTGTCCGGCATGATTTTTCCGCTCGATGCGATGGCGGCGGGGGTTCGCTGGATCGGTTACCTGCTTCCGCTGACCTATTTCACGATGATCTCGCAGGGCGTGATGTTGCGTGACGCGCCGATCTCGTCGTTGTGGTTGCCGTTGGTCGTGTTGGCCGTGATGGCGATCGTGGTCTTCACCGGGTCGACGCTTCGTTTCCGCCGAGATCTCGCGCCCGACGTCTCGAAGGCGAGCAAGCCGGCGGCGTCGAAATCGGTCGATCCGACCGGTGCGGACGCCTCGTGATCGCCGCGACCGAGTCCGTCGTCGTCCGGTTCGGCGACCGGACAGCCCTCGACGGAGTGAGCATCGACGTGCCTGCCGGTCAGGTGGTGGCCCTGGTCGGCGGAGACGGGGCGGGAAAGTCGACCCTGTTGCGGACGTTCGTGGGAGAGGTCCTGCCCGACAGTGGGACCGTTCACGCCCCGGGTAAACACGAAATCGGGTTCCTCTGCGCGGGCCCGGGGAGCTGGGCGGCCCTGACGGTTCGGCAGAACATGGATTTCGTCGGCGGCATCTATGGCCTGAGCGGCAACGAATTGGCCGAGCGGCGCGAGGAACTCATCGACCGGGCCGGGTTGAGTGATGCGGCGGACCGACTCGCCTCGGCGCTGTCGGGAGGGATGCGGCGCAAGCTGGGCACGGCGATGGCGATGCTGCACCGACCCACGATGCTGATCCTGGACGAACCGAGCACCGGCGTCGACCCCGTGAGCCGCATCGACCTGTGGCGATTGATCTCGGAGGCCGCCGCGGACGGGGCGGCCGTGGTGATGTCGACGACCTACCTCGACGAGGCCGAGCGGGCCGGGCACCTCGTCGTCCTGGACTCCGGCCGAATCCTGACCCAGGGCTCCTACGACGAGGTGCGCGCCGGGTTCACCGGCACCATCACCTCGGCAGCGGATCCGGTGCGACCGGAGTGGTCGTGGCGACGCGGCCGGGAACGTCACGAGTACTGGGAGGACGGATATCCCGGCACCGACGCCGCGACCATCACGCCGGACCTCGAAGACATCGTCATCGCGTTGTCGCTGACCCGTCGGCGGGAGGTCGGGGCATCATGACCGGTGACGTACTACGCGCACGCTCGGTGACCCGGAAGTTCGGGGACTTCACGGCCGTCGACTCGATGTCGATGACCGTCGCCCCCGGCGAGGTGGTCGGTCTTCTCGGGGCCAACGGGGCCGGGAAGACCACGCTGATCCGTATGCTCCTGGGTCTGCTCGCGGCGACGGAGGGTGCGGTCGAGTTGCTCGGCGGCCCGCCGGACCGAACGCGCCGGGCGCACATGGGTTACGTGCCCCAGAACCTCGGCCTCTACCGCGATCTGACCGTCGAAGAGAACCTGGCCTTCAGCGCGGAGGCCTACGGTGTCCCCGCGCCCGGGGTTCCCGCCGAACTCCACGACGCGCGCAGCACCCTCGTCCGCGAACTGGCCCTGGGCTCGCAACGACAGGTGGCGTTCGTCGTGGCCCTGGCACACGAACCCGACGTGTTGGTGTTGGACGAGCCGACCTCCGGCGTGGACGCACTGTCCCGGGCACGACTGTGGGACACGATCCGGCAGCAGGCCGACAACGGCGTCGGCGTCCTGGTGACCACCCACTACATGGAAGAAGCACAGCAATGTGATCGCCTGTTGCTGATGTCCTCCGGGCAACTCGTCGGAGCCGGCAGCGAGGACGACATCATCGGCGACACCCGCGCGGTCGCGGTGCACACTCCGGAATGGGCGCAGGCATTCGCGGCACTGAACGATGCCGGAATCCCCGTGATCCTGGACGGCCGTGCGATCCGAGTTCCGGACACCGATCCGGCGACGATCGATTCCGTACTGGACTCCGCCGGCCTCGCGGCCGACATCCGGCCCGTGCGCGCCACCATCGAAGAGCGCATGCTGGTGCTCGCGCGTGCCGGAGCACATGGATAGTCGCGCGCCCGGCCGGCCGAAGGTCTTCGCCGACTCCGCCGACAAGCGCGACACCATCCTGCGGTCGGCACGAGAGCTGTTCTCCGATCGAGGATTCGATCGAACGACCATGCGCGCCATCGCCAAAGAGGCCGGAGTCGACCCGGCGCTCATCCATCACTACTTCGGCAACAAGGATGCGCTGCTGGTAGCCGCCCTGCAGCCGGAGGTCGACGCGAAGACCGTATTCTCCGGAATCACCCCCGACACCGACGCGCCCGGTGAGATCTTCGTCCGACGCGCACTCGGCGATGTCGTCCGCAGCGATCACCAGGACGAGCGCTACGCTCTGGTCGTCCGCCAAACCGCCGGGCTGGCGATATCGAAATACATCCTCCTGCTCCCCGACGTCGCCAATGCCCCCATCGAAATCCTCGCTCGGCGAGTGGGGCCGAACATCGACAACTACCTCTTCAGCGATTTCGACGGGTAACTGTTCGCGGCTGCGTCCGGGCTCTGTCTCGCCAGCGGCGCCCGCGCGTTGAAGTGGGTGGCCAGACCGGCGATCACCATCAGGGGAACCCACGCACGAGTGCATCTCGATCGTGTAGCAGGGTGGCCAGCACTCCAAAATCCTCCGCCCTCTGTCGTGCTTCGATGAGCCGCCACGTGGAGCGGGACCTGTTGGCCGCAGGTGAACGGGTGGTGCGGGTGCCGCCGAAACTGATAAATGCTCACGTCCCCGGCGCGCTGTTATGGGCAGATTACCTACAGGATGCCCCCGGAAAACCGGTGTGGACCGGTTTCCCGGGAGCGGGTGAGCTGGACGCGGAAGTTCTTCTACGTCAGGTCGGCGAGAGCCGTTTCGATCTCCGAGGGAAGGGCGGTCGGCTCGAAGCGCCGCACAACCTTGCCCTCGGGGTCGACAAGAAACTTGGTGAAGTTCCACTTGACCGCGTCGGTGCCGATCGACTCGGGCATCGTCTTGCTGACGTGCTCGAACAGGGGACCGTTGTCGGGGCCGAAGTCGCCGGGCGCCTCGGCGCGCAGGTGCTGGTACAGCGGGTGCGCGTCGTCACCGTTGACGTCGATCTTGCCGTACACCGGGAAGGTGACGTCGTAGTTGATGCGGCAGAATTCCTGGATCTCGGCGTCGGTGCCGGGTTCCTGGCCTGCGAACTGGTTGCACGGGAACCCGATGATGCGCAGGCCGAGATCGTCGAACTTGCGGTTCAGTTCCTCGAGACCCTCGTACTGGCGGGTCAGGCCGCACTTGCTGGCGACGTTGACGACGAGCAGGTAGTTGCCGGCGTAGGTGCTCAGCTCCTCCGTGGTGCCGTCGGCAGTAGCGACGGTGAAGTTGTGGACGCTCATGAACTCTCCTCTGGATGTTGCGCGGGGCGGAACAGCGGTTTCGGATCGTGCACTGACATTCTCTCCTGCACAGGAGATTCGCTCGGTGGGAGGCCCGACCAGTCCGCTTCGTGGTCGAGGGCCGAGACCGCGACGCGGACAGCGCGGCGATCTCCGTAGCGGTCCATCGGCAATTCTCGTACAGAGAGCCCATCTCGACTGTCAGGTGTGAGCGCTCGAACCACGGCGAAAGGCCTTGCGCGCTTGCGAAATCAATTGCCAATTTCGCCGAGTCATCACTTGGCGCACTCCGCCGCACGGGGTTGCCGACCAGCAAGGAGTGCGAGAAGCGGTGCTCCGCGCGACCTGTTACTCGATTCCGGCCGCGCGTCGTGACCGGTCATCCCACTTCGGGTCGACACCCGCCGTGTGCGGTCCGTGTCCTTTTCGATACACCATGAGGGTTCGCTCGAAGGTGATGACGATGGTGCCGTCCTGGTTGTAACCGATGGTGCGCACGGTGACGATGCCGATGTCCTTGTGGGATGCGGATTCGCGCTTGGTGAGCACTTCCGATTGGGAGTAGATGGTGTCGCCCTCGAAGACCGGATTGGGCAGGCGAACTCGGTCCCAGCCGAGGTTGGCGTGCACGTGCTGGGAAATGTCGCTGACGCTCTGTCCGGTGACGAGGGCAAGGGTGAAGGTGGAGTCGACGAGCGGTTTGCCCCATGTCGTCTGACTCGAGTAGTGCGCATCGAAGTGGATCGGGGCCGTGTTCTGGGTGAGGAGAGTCATCCACGAGTTGTCGACGGGCAGCACCGTGCGACCGAGGGGGTGCCGGTACACGTCTCCAATCTCGAAGTCTTCGAAGTAGCGGCCGGGCCAGCCGGTCACCGGCGGCGCCGGGGTTTCTACCTCAATTTCAGTGCTGCTCATGTTAATTCGCTCCTTCAGTAGTTCATGCGGGGCGGCGCCGGTCAGCCGCCGGGTTGGGGAAAGGTGTGCGTCAGGTCCTGAGCGCTGGTTGCTTGTCGAGCCACTCCAAGATGCTGTCGGTGTGTTCTCCCAAGCCGGGAACGGGGCGCATCTCAGGTTCGGAGCCCATCACCGTCACCGGTGGGAGTAGCCCTTCGAGCTGGCCGACGGGGGAGTCGAATTGCGCCCATCGGGAGCGGGCTACGAGCTGCGGGTGCTCGGCAAATTCGTTCGTCGTGCGCTGGCGGGCGTAGGCGATGTGCGCCGCTTCCAGCCTGTTGACCAGCCCTGCACCGGTCAGGCCGGCGGCAACGGTGTCGATGATGCGGTCGAGGTCGGCGCGGTGTGCGACCCGGTCAGCGTTGGTGACGAACCGGGGGTCGTCGATCAGTTCCGGTGCCTCGAGCACGACGCGGCAGAAGACGGCCCATTCGCGTTCGTTCTGCAGCCCGAGGTTGACGACCTCTCCGTCGGCGGCAGTGAACGGCCCGTACGGTGCGATGGTCGCGTGGCTCGCTCCCGCCCGCTTCGGCGCCGATCCGCCGTAGCGGGTGTAGTAGTCGGCGTACCCCATCCATTCGCCGAGGGCTTCGAGCATCGAGATCTCCAGGTTGGCGCCGCGGCCCGTGTGCTCACGATCGAGCAAGGCGGTGAGAATCCCGGAGTAGGCGTACATGCCGGCGCAGATGTCCGCGATGGAAAGTCCGACCTTCGAGGGCTCGTTCTCGGTTCCGGTGATCGAGACCAGCCCGGCCTCGCACTGGATCAACAGGTCGTAGGCTTTGCGTGCCTCGTAGGGGCCCCCGCGGCCGTATCCGGAGATGTCACAGGTGATCAGGCGTGGGTGGGTTTCCCGCAGTCGCTCGGCTCCGATACCCAACCGTCCTGCCGCGCCAGGGGCTAAATTCTGAACGAGGACGTCAGCGCGGTCGACGAGCTGGTGCAGGATCCGATTTCCGTCCTCGGACCGGACGTCGAGCTCGATGCTCTCCTTTCCGCGGTTCGTCCACACGAAGTGGCTCGCCATGCCCTGGACTGTCCGGTCGTATCCGCGGGCAAGGTCTCCGACGCCCGGACGCTCAATCTTGATCACCCGCGCACCGAGGTCGGCGAGTTGTCGGGTCGCAAAGGGTGCAGCGATCGCCTGCTCGAGAGAGACCACTACGACACCAGCCAATGGCCGATGCGGAGGTACCGAGGCGAAATCCATATTCTCGGTGGTCACGTCATTCTCCTTGCTGGTAGGTCGCGCTGGTTCATACTCACTGTCGCGTCTCGACGGGAGTTTGTGAAATTCCGATGTTGTCGGGTCTTCATACATGCGGCGCATAAGCTGTGGTGATGAACTTGCAAGAGCTGCGGTGGTTCGTCGCGATCACCGAATCGGAGAACATCACTGCAGTCGCCGCGGAGATGCATGTCACGCAACCGACGTTGTCTCGTGCCATATCCCGGCTAGAAGTTAGCGTCGGAGTGAAGCTGTTCGATCGTCGGCAGAATCGGCTTCATCTCAACCGATACGGCGAGATTCTGCGCGCGCATGCGCTGCGCGCATTGAGCGAGGTGGACACGGCGCAACGTCGGATCACCACCCTCGCGGACCCGAGCGAGGGCACCGTGTCTGTCTGTTTTTTACACAGCCTGGGGGAATGGCTGGTGCCGAATCTGATCAGCCGGTTCCGCGACGAACATCCGAAGGTCCGGTTCGAACTGCGTGGTGCTGCCGCCGATTCGGTCATCGACGATGTTCGGGCCGGCCGGTCCGATCTTGGTTTTGTAGCGCCCGAGCCGCCTGTCCACGATCTGGTGTGGACGCCGGTCGCCGCCGAGCCGGTTCGCTTGCTCGTTCCTGCCGGGCACCGCCTTGCCCGCCGCAAATCGGTTGGGTTTGCCGAGGTGGCGGAGGACGATTTCGTGGCGCTCACGCCGGAGTACGGGCTGCGCCAGCTCAGCGATCGGCTCGCCCGAGCCGCCGGATTTACTCCGCGCATCGCGTTCTCGGTCACCGAGGTCGGCACGATGTCCGCGATGGTTGCCGCGGGAGTTGGTGTCGCGGTGGTGCCGGCCCCTCCCGCGGCCGCCGGCGCTCCCGAGGGGACCGTGCTGGTCGACCTTCGCGATCGTGATGCGTGGCGATCGATCGGTGTGATTCGGGCCGATCGACACTTCACGTCCATGGCCGCGGAGGGCTTTCACCGGTTTGTTCTCGACACGCTGGAGCCGCGAAATCCCACGTCATAGCGATGCAGGCGTTTCGATTCGGTCGGCCGATGGCGGCGCTATGTAGTTCGATAGTTCGATCAGGTTCCGGTCGGGATCGCGGATGTAGATGCTGTCGATGGGGCCTTGGGCTCCGGTTCGCGTGACCGGCCCCAACTCGACCGGCACCTGATGGTCGGTGAGTTGCCGGAGAACCTCGTCGATGGGGTCTTTGACGATGAGGCAGAGATCCGCGCTTCCCGGTGCGGGGTGCTGTGCCTTCGGGTCGATTTCACGCCCGGCTTCGTGCAGGTTGATCTTGCTGACTCCGAACAGCAAAGCGCGCCGGTTGTTCCCGAAGGTATGTGCGGTCATTCCGAGGACCGTCGTATAGAACTCGATAGTGGTCTCGGGGTCTGCGACGGTCAGCACGAGGTGATCGAGGTGATCGATCTGCATCAGTATTCTCCTGAGATTGGTTCGCGACAGGCCAGATCGGTTATTGCAGGTTATCCGCACTACGCGGAGGTGGCGCCTGGCCGCGACGCCGTCCGAGCGGTGGCCGCGGGGCAAGCCCTCCGGGGGTGCTGCTGGCTCGTTCACGCCTGCATGCGCCCCGGTCGTCGCGCACTGGCCTGCGTGTCTCGGCTCGATGCCCCGGGGAAACTTTTCCGGGGCGAGGTCCCAGCCTCGCACCACACGCCGCATTTGCGCAATCGATTTCCACAATTTTCCTGTTGGGAATCCGGGTTAACAGCATCGACACACACCGGCTGTTGACTAGCGGCGGCATCTCGACCTAATCTTTGCGCAATCGAATGCGTGATGTGAGTCACCGCAGAATCCGCAAGTGTCCGATGGCGCAAGCCCGGCACCGGAGATCCGCACCGACACCGGACCGCCGCCGTCGGTGGCCCCCGACAGACAAGAACAGGAAGAAACCCATGAAGGACATCAAGATCTGCATCGGCACCGACATCGACGCGGTCGGTGGCTGGCTCGGCTCCTACGGCGGCGAGGACTCCCCCGCCGACATCCAGCGCGGCATGTTCGCCGGCGAGGTCGGCATCCCCCGGCTGCTGAACCTGTTCCGCAAGTACGACCTGACCACCACCTGGTTCGCCCCCGGCCACTCCATCGAGACGTTCCCGCACCGCATCGAGCAGATCGTCGCCGCCGGCCACGAAATCGGCGCCCACGGCTACTCCCACGAAAACCCCATCCTGATGAGCCCCCAGCAGGAAGAAGACGTACTCAACAAATCCATCGAGCTGATCGAGAAGTACTCCGGCCAACGCCCCCGCGGCTACATCGCCCCCTGGTGCGAGCTGTCCCCCATCACCACCGACCTGCTGCTCAAAAACGGTTTCCGCTACGACCACAGCCAGGCCTTCCACGACTTCCAGCCGTTCTACGCCCGCACCGGCGACAGCTGGACCAAGATCGACTACTCCAAGTCCGCCGACCACTGGATGAAGCCCCTCGAACGCGGCCAAGAGATCGACCTCGTCGAAATCAACTTCAGCTGGTACATCGACGACCTGCCCCCGATGATGTTCATCAAGTCCAGCCCCAACAGTCACGGCTTCACCAACCCCCGCGACATCGAAGAACTCTGGCGCGACCAGTTCGACTGGGTCTACCGCGAGTACGACTACGCCATCTTCCCCATCACCATCCACCCCGACGTCTCCGGCCGCCCCCAGGTCCTGCTCATGCTCGAACGCCTCCTCGAACACATGCTCCGCCACCCCGGCGTCAGCGTCGACACCTTCGAAAACATCGCCGAAGACTTCCGCACCCGCTACCCCTTCACCAGCAACTCCCGCTACCCCTTCGACCGCGAACTCCCCTGACCTAGCGCACTTTTCGACGACAACGACGGCGGCGCTCCCCCGATGCCCCGTCGCGGTCGCCGATGGACTCAGAAAGCCACCATGATGACTCAGATCACCGAAAACGTGCCGGATCCGGTTTCGAAGACCGGTACGACATTGCAGACGTTTCCCCGCTTCTCGGTCCGTGAGACCCGCAAGTCGACGATCGTCGCCTTCCTCGCGTGGACCGTGGCCGTGTACGACTACATCCTGTTCGGAACCATGCTGCCCCGCATCCGCGAGGATTTCGGCTGGAGCAGTTCCCAGGCTCTACTCATCTCGACGTTCGTCAGCATTGGAACGGCGGTCGTCGTCCTCGGTGTCGGGCCGCTCGTCGACAAGCTCGGTCGACGTAAGGGCATGATGTTCACTGTCGGCGGTACCGCACTGTCGTCCGTTGCGACAGCGGCCTCCGGCGGTGCTCTGAGCCTGGTTCTGACCAAATCCATCGGCGGTCTCGGCTTGTCCGAGCAAGCCGTCAACGCCACCTATCTGAACGAGATCTATGACGTTTCCGAGAGTGAGAAGGTTCGCCGGAACCGGGGTTTCATCTACTCGCTGGTGCAGTCCGGGTGGCCGATCGGTGCACTCCTTGCCGCCGGGTTCGTTGCGGTCGTGGGCAGTCTCTTCGGTCCGGAGAACTGGCGTATCGCGTTCTTGATCGCCACCATCCCGGCCGCTGTCATCGCGGTGATCTGCAGCCGCCTCGAGGAGTCCCCGCAGTTCGAGTTGCAGGACCGGATCCGTCGCCTGCAGAAGAGCGGTAAGAATGATGAAGCCGATGTCCTCGCCCGGGCGTACGGGCTGGACGTGCACCGGTCGTCGTCGTTCAAGCGGATCTTCGATTCGTCGAACCGCCGCAACACGATCGTGCTGTCGCTGGTGTGGACGATGAACTGGTTTGGCATCCAGGTTTTCAGTGTGCTCGGAACCACCGTGCTCGAAGAGGCAAAGGGTTTCTCGAGCAACTCGACACTGGTTCTGGTCGTTCTCGCCAATGCGGTCGGCGCCCTGGGATATCTGTTCTGTGGGTGGGCGGGAGACCGCTTCGGCCGAAGGAACACCATCATCGTGTCGTGGACCATCTCGGCGCTGTTGTTCGTCGTGCTTCTGCTCGGCCCGTCCACTGCCGGATTCGTGCTCCCGGTGTACATGTTCGCCCTGTTCTTCCTCATGGGTCCGTACGCGGCACTGAACTTCTTCATGGCCGAGTGCTACCCGACCGATTGCCGCGCGACTGGAGCCACGTTCATCGGCGCGATGAGTCAGCCCGGGGCGATCATCGGCGGTTTCCTGCTGACCTGGCTCGTGGCAATCAACATCGGATTCGGCAGTGCCGCGCTGTTCGTGGGGTGCATCGGAATCCTCGCTTCCGGCCTGCTGATGCTCGGAACCAGGAAGATCGCCGCCAAAGCCTGAGATCTCAGCCTCTGTCACCCCTCACGAAGGAACCTACTATCGTGTTCGCCTTGAATGAGTTGCAGGACAAGGTCGCCATCGTCACCGGCGCCGCGAGCGGCATCGGACGCGCCACCGCAGTCGCCTTGGCCGAAGCCGGCACCAAATCCGTCATCGGCACCTATGCGGGGGATCCGCACGATCCGGAGCAGACCCTCAAAGCCGTGCACCAGGTTGGTGGAACAGCGGTCATCGCCGAAGTCGATGTCCGCTCCACGGACTCCGTCGAAGCCTTCGCCGAGACCGCGCTGTCGCAGTGGGGCCGCTTGGACTACGGAGTCGCCAACGCCGGAGTACTACGTCGACATGCATTGTCCGAGCTGACCGACGAGGCCTGGGACGGCACCGTCGACGTCGACCTCACGGGGGTGATGCGCACCCTGCGGGCCGCCGCGAAGCGGGTCGAGGGCCCTGGCTCCCTGGTGTCGGTCTCGTCCTTCATCGGTCCCATCTACGGGTGGGCCGAGTATGCGCACTACTCCGCCGCGAAGGCTGGCGTGCTCGGTTTGAGCCGGGCGGTGGCCGTGGAGCTCGCGCCCCGCGGCGTCCGCTCGAACGCCATCATTCCCGGCATCATCGAAACACCGCAGTCCTCGGATCCCGTCAACTCCCTCGGACCGGACGGCCTGACCGAGGCCGGTAAGGAGATTCCGTTCGGCCGGGTGGGCACCGCCTCCGAGGTGGCATCGGTGATCCGGTTCCTGCTCAGCGACCAGTCTCGGTACATCACTGGTCAGGCACTCGTCGTCGACGGCGGCCTGACCACCTACATGAAGGATTGACCGGCTATGGGAGCACTCGAATCACGGCGAGCGATGGTCGTCGGGGGTGCCAGCGGTATCGGTAGGGCGATCGCGCAGGCGTTCGTCACCGAGGGCGCCTCGGTGGTGATCGCCGACCGCAACGAGATCCTGGCGAAGCAGTCCGCGGCCGATATCGGTGCCACCTCCTCGGTGGGCATGGATGTCACGGACGAGGAATCGGTCGCTACCGGCTGCGATGCGGCCCGCCGCACTCTCGGTGGCATCGATGTCCTGGTGAACTCGGCCGGGATCCTCGAACAGGCACCGCTGTGTGAAATGTCGCTGAACGAGTGGCGGCGCACCATCGAGATCGACCTGACCGGGGTGTTCCTGGTGTGCCGGGGTGTGGTGCCGCACATGGTGCAGGCCCGGTCCGGGCGGGTGATCAACATCGCCTCCCAGTTGGCGATCAAGGGCGGCGTGGAGCTGTCACACTACGCGGCGGCCAAGGCCGGTGTGATTGCGTTCACCAAGTCGCTGGCACTCGAGGTGTCGAAGGACAACGTCCTGGTAAACGCCATCGCGCCCGGCCCGATCGAGACCCCTCTCGTGGGGAGGGTCAGTGAGGAATGGAAGAGGGCCAAGTGCGCCGAGCTTCCGTTGGGTCGGTTCGGGTTACCGGAGGAGGTGGCTCCGACCGCGGTACTGCTGGCGTCGGATCCGGGCGGGAATCTCTACGTCGGGCAAACCGTTGGCCCCAATAGTGGTGATGTGATGCCGTGACCGAGCGTGACGGGCAGGCCACTGTCGGTCTGCCCCTCATGTTCCGGCGCGCGGATTCTGAGTGCTGCACCCGCTATACCCCGATGTCTCGACAGCGAAAGGCTCCACCATGTCCGACCCCCAGACCGACCACGCCTACTCTCACCTGTTCGATCAGCTTCAGATGGGCCCGACCACGCTCCCCAACAGGGTCGCGCTGGCCCCGATGACGCGGGTGAGCGGCGCGGAGGACGGTTCTGCCACCGACACCATGGCCGCGTATTACGAGGTGTTCGCGGCCGGCGGGTTCGGGCTGGTGATCACCGAAGGTCTCTACACCGATACCCGGTTCAGTCAGGGCTATGAGTATCAGCCCGGCCTGGCGACCGCCGAGCACGCGGCGTCCTGGACACCGGTCGTCGACCGTATCCATGCGCAGGGTGCGAAAGTGGTTGCACAACTGATGCATGCCGGTGCACAGTCCCAGGGCAACCGCTACACCGACGTCACCGTAGGACCCTCGGCGATTGCCCCGAAGGGCAGCCAGCTGGCGATGTATCGGGGTGACGGCCCATACCCGCAGCCGCGGGAGATCACCGCCGAGGAGATCGCCGAGGTACGGCGCGGGTTCGTGCAGTCCGCGCTGTTGGCCCGCGACGCCGGGTTCGATGGCATCGAAATCCACAGTGCCAACGGGTATCTGCTCGACGAATTCCTCACCGACTATCTGAATGCGCGCACCGACGAGTACGGCGGATCGGTGACCAACCGGGTGCGGTTGATCCGCGAAATCCTCACCGAGGTGCGGGCGGCGGTGGGCTCGACCCTGACCGTGGGAGTGCGAATTTCGCAGGCGAAGGTCAGCGATCCGCACCACCGCTGGACCGGTGGCGAAGCCGACGCCGAAATCATCTTCGGGGAGGTCGCTGCGGCCGGTGTCGACTACATCCACACCACCGAGTATCGAGCGTTGGAGCCCGCATTCGCGGATTCACCACGGTCATTGGCAACATTGGCGAAGAAGTATGCGGGAGTGGCGGTCATCGCGAACGGACAGTTGGACGAGCCGGCCGATGCGTCGACGGTGCTGACCACCGAGTCGGCCGACGTGGTCGCGTTGGGCAAGCCCGCGCTGGCGAACCGGGACTGGCCGGCCCGGGTGCGCGCCGCCCAGCCCTTGGCGAAGGAATTGCACCCGTCTCCGCTGGGTCCGCTGGCGGACATCAAGGACTGGGAGTTGCAGCGACAGTTCTAAGACCAACGGTTCTAGGACCAACGATGTCTTGAACGAGGGCCTGCCCGGTCGCGACGATCCGGGCAGGCCCTCGCTGCTGCACTGAACGGGGTGGCACGTGCCGCCCAGATGTGCGTTCGCTCCTCGGTGAGGGATCAGCCGAACTGCTGGACAGGGCTTTCGTTCGGGTGCCGCAAGCCTTCGGTGGACTCGCGAACACTCAATGTTGGTGGCAGACGGACGGATTCAACGTGCTCACCGGCGAGCAGCTGGCAAAGCCGGTTGGCTCCTTCGATCCCCATCTGCAGCATCGGCGAGGTGACCGACGTCAATGGAACGGGCAGGTGCCGGGCGAGGGGAATATCGTTGTACCCGATGACCGCGATGTCCCGGCCCGGGGTGCGGCCGTGCTCGCGTGCGGCACCCATCGCCCCGATCGCGGCGAAGTCGTTGATGGCGAAGATCGCCTCGATCTCCGGATGCGTATCGAGCAATTGCCCGGCGGCGACGTAGCCGCCCTCGGCGTCGGGCGCCGACTCGACGACGCAGTCGTCATCGACATCCACACCCGAGGACAGGAACCTGCCGACGAACCCGTGGGTGCGTTCGACACAGGTACTCACATAGCTGGGGCCGGCGAGCACTGCCGGTTTGGTGATGCCGAGGTCGAGTAAATGGCGGGCCGCGAGCTTGCCACCGAGGACGTCATCGGTGGTCACCGACAGATGTCCACGCAGGCGCCGGTTGACCAGTACGTGGGGGATGAACTTGCGGTCCAGGGTCTGGGCGAGGTCGTCCCCGTCGAGCCGGGCGTCGCCGACGATGACGCCTTCGATGCGCCGGGCGAGGAGTTCGTCGAGTTTGGTCAGCCGCAGGGCGGCGTCGTCATTGCTGTTGGTGACGACGGTCTGGTACCCGGCCCGCTGGGCGGCTTCGTCGATTCCCTCGTAGATGCGGGCGAGCACGTAGTCGGTCAGACGCGGCACGATGACCCCCAGGGCGCCGCTGCGGCCGGTGCGCAATGCGGCGGCGGCCTGGTCGGGCTGGTATCCCAGCTCGGCGGCGATCGCGACGATGCGCTCGGTGGTGGCGTTGCTCAGGCGAGTACCCGGCGCAGGCGTAAGAGCGCGTGAGACCGTGGACGGATGCACACCGGCGCGTTTGGCGATCTCCGCGATGGTGACATGTGCTCGCCGGACCATGGTCCTCCTCCGTGCTGCCTCGAATACCTACTTGTCTAACACGGGGTGAGTTCGACCCGGTCCACGACACTGACGCCGGCAACGAACGTCTGCAGGGAACGAAGTACCCGCTCACGTTCGATCCCACAATAGATCAGCACCATGGTGGTGTCGGTGGCCGTGGTGGTGTGCTGTGGTCGGGCGATGGTCGACCCGACGGACTGCACAATCAACGGGCCGGACGGTGTTCGGACTGTCCCCTTGGTGCGCAGGAACTTCTCCGGGTGCAGGCGTGTGACGGCTTCGAGCCACAACGCGTACTCCGCCCAGGAAACCTCCGGGTCGATGCGCACAGTGACCGCGGCCGGCGCGGCGCCGCTGTCCCGATCTTCGTCATCGACGGCGAGCAGGCCCGGCCCGGGGTCGGTCACGACGAGGTCGGATTCGATACCGTCGGCGGCGGCGGTGACCGGCACGCCCGGATTGATGCGCAGCACCGTCCCGGCCACGACGTCGAGTTGCTCGGCATCGACCAGATCCGCCTTGGCCACGACGACCCGACCTGCCGCCTGGACCTGCCGACGGGCCAGCCGACGGTGCTGAAGGTGCCGGATGCCGTCGATGGCATCGACGACCACCACGACCTCACGCAGAACCATGTTCACCGCAAGTAGCCGGTCGGAATTGAGGAGTTCGATCAGGGGTGCGGGATCGGCCAAACCCGTGGTCTCGATGACGACGAGATCACCACTTCCGTGGTCGGCGTCGGCGCCGAGTCGGTGGATTGTGGTGACCACCGCGTGCAGTGCCAGGCGGAGCTCGTCGAGTCTTTCGCAGCAGATGCATCCACCCACGATCGAGACCGACTCCCGCAGTTGCGCGGTGACATCGATGTCGCCGAGTGTGGTGCCATCAACATCCGTGCTCGCGAACTCGTTCACGATGACCGTGGTACTGCGTTGGGACTGCCGGGCAAGATAATTGGCCAACCACGTGGTTTTGCCGGCACCGAGGAACCCACCGACGATCAACACGTCAACCATGGGTGGCGTCCCATCGCTGGACGGCGTCGATCGCCGCGTCCGACAGCGGATCCACGACCTTCCCGGCCCTTTCGGTCGTTCGCGCCAGGGCGTTGAATCTGGTGATCATCTGGGTGGCTCCGGTCCGAGTCTTCACTGCCAGCATGGGCATGCCGGGATCGGCGGTGACTGTCATCCCCGACAACGCGAACATCCGAGTGGCCGCCCGTGCAAGGTCGAGCCGTGCACGACGCCGGTCGCCGAGTTCCTCGCCGGCACCGACCGAGTACCAGTCGATATCGACTTCCGCGGATCGGCATCCACCACACATCCGGGTCTCCTCTGCCGTCGGGTGCGCAACAACCATCTCTTTGTGCAACCGATTGTTCATCACCAGGGTGCCCATGCGCAAGGGTAGACATGCAGCTAATAGCGCATTAATCGTTCTCATGTTGACTGACGGCCAAGAATGGACGTACGCTTTGCGCAATCGAATGCGTGATGTGAGTCACCGCAGAATCCGCAAGTGTCCGATGGCGCAAGCCCGGCACCGGAGATCCGCACCGACACCGGACCGCCGCCGTCGGTGGCCCCCGACAGACAAGAACAGGAAGAAACCCATGAAGGACATCAAGATCTGCATCGGCACCGACATCGACGCGGTCGGTGGCTGGCTCGGCTCCTACGGCGGCGAGGACTCCCCCGCCGACATCCAGCGCGGCATGTTCGCCGGCGAGGTCGGCATCCCCCGGCTGCTGAACCTGTTCCGCAAGTACGACCTGACCACCACCTGGTTCGCCCCCGGCCACTCCATCGAGACGTTCCCGCACCGCATCGAGCAGATCGTCGCCGCCGGCCACGAAATCGGCGCCCACGGCTACTCCCACGAAAACCCCATCCTGATGAGCCCCCAGCAGGAAGAAGACGTACTCAACAAATCCATCGAGCTGATCGAGAAGTACTCCGGCCAACGCCCCCGCGGCTACATCGCCCCCTGGTGCGAGCTGTCCCCCATCACCACCGACCTGCTGCTCAAAAACGGTTTCCGCTACGACCACAGCCAGGCCTTCCACGACTTCCAGCCGTTCTACGCCCGCACCGGCGACAGCTGGACCAAGATCGACTACTCCAAGTCCGCCGACCACTGGATGAAGCCCCTCGAACGCGGCCAAGAGATCGACCTCGTCGAAATCAACTTCAGCTGGTACATCGACGACCTGCCCCCGATGATGTTCATCAAGTCCAGCCCCAACAGTCACGGCTTCACCAACCCCCGCGACATCGAAGAACTCTGGCGCGACCAGTTCGACTGGGTCTACCGCGAGTACGACTACGCCATCTTCCCCATCACCATCCACCCCGACGTCTCCGGCCGCCCCCAGGTCCTGCTCATGCTCGAACGCCTCCTCGAACACATGCTCCGCCACCCCGGCGTCAGCGTCGACACCTTCGAAAACATCGCCGAAGACTTCCGCACCCGCTACCCCTTCACCAGCAACTCCCGCTACCCCTTCGACCGCGAACTCCCCTGACCCACTAGGGAACTGTAGAAGAATGGATATCTCCCACATGTCTGCCCGTCTCCCGCGTATCGCCGTTTTCACCCTCGGGGGGACGATCGCTTCGGTGCCGCAGTCCGGCGTCGCCGACGCCGTCCCCAAGCTGAGCGCGGAAGAGCTGATCGCGGCCATCCCCCAGGCCCGCAATCTCGCCGAGCTGGAACTGACCTCGTTTCGCCAGTACCCCTCGGGGGACCTGACACCCGAGGACATCATCGAACTGGCCGGGCGCATCGACTCGACCGGCCCCGAGATCGACGGCTTCGTCATCACCCAGGGCACCGACACCCTCGAGGAAACCTCGTTCCTGTTGGACCTTCTGCTCGACACCGATCGGCCGGTCGTGCTGACCGGGGCGATGCGCAACTCCGGCCTGCCCGGCGCGGATGGTCCCGCCAATCTGCTCGCCGCGCTGCGGGTGGCCCTCGCACCGCAGGCGCGTGGCGTCGGCCCGCTGGTGGTGTTCAACGACGAGATTCATCTCCCACGGTTCGTCCGCAAGATGCACAGTTCGAACGTCGCGGCATTCAACTCCCCGAACGCCGGTCCCATCGGATGGATCAACGAAGATCGTGTGCGGATCGTGTTGCGCCCGGGCACCCACACCGCCACCTTCGAGCGTGCGCACCTGCGAACGCTCCCGAACGTCGGGATCATCTCGATCGGGCTGGGTTCGCCACCTGTGGATCCGAGTTTCGTCGCTGGATACGACGGACTGGTCGTGCAGTCGTTCGGCGGTGGCCACGTCCCCAGCATGATGGTGCAGTCCCTGGCATCGATCGCCGCCACCAAGCCGGTGATCCTGGCGACTCGTACGGGCGCCGGCGAGATCTATGAGTCCACCTACGCCTTCCCCGGATCCGAACGCGATCTCCTCGAACGCGGACTGGTCAGTGCTGGGACCCTCGACGCGTTCAAGGCGCGGCTGTTGCTGACTCTGCTCCTCGCGTCCGGAGCCGATCGCAGCACGATCGACAAACGCTTCACCGAGACGACCGCGTGAGCCAGTCCCGAGCGAGCATTACCATGCACCAGCGGCCGGGTCAGGAGGCGAGGCAACCGCCGGTCGTGCGGCGATTACCCTGACCTGATGGCTGCAATCCCCGATTCCACCGTGGGCACGAACACCGCGCTGCCCGGCCTCGCGAACAACTTCGCCGACGAGCTCGGCGCCCTGACGGTGCCGTGGCAGGGCACCCCTGCGCCGGACCCCACCATGCTGGTGCTCAACGAGCAGCTCGCGGCGTCGCTGAGGTTGGACGTCCACGCACTGCGCAGCGGGGACGGGGTCGGCGTCCTGTCCGGATCGACGGCACCGACCGGGGCCAAACCGGTAGCGATGGCATACGCGGGCCATCAGTTCGGCGGATACGTGCCGCTCCTCGGAGACGGTCGGGCATTGCTGCTCGGCGAACTGACCAATAGTGACGGTCAGCGCGTGGATCTGCACCTCAAGGGCTCGGGGCGAACGCCGTTCTCCCGGGGCGGCGACGGATTCGCGGTCGTCGGCCCCATGCTGCGTGAATACCTCGTCAGCGAGGCCATGTTTGCCCTCGGCATCCCCACCACCCGCGCACTGTCGGTGATCGCGACGGGCCGGCCCGTTCACCGAAACGGCACCGAACCCGGCGCCGTGCTCGCCCGAGTCGCAGCCAGCCACTTGCGCGTCGGCACCTTCGAATACGCAGCGCGGCAAGGCGATCTGCTGCAACCGCTCGCCGACTACGCGATCGCCCGCCACTACCCGAAGCTGACCGAACTGCCGGCGAACGGTGACGGCAACCGCTACCTGACATTCTTCGAGGCCGTGGTCGAGGCGCAAGCATCACTGGTGGCACGGTGGATGCTCACCGGTTTCGTGCACGGGGTGATGAACACCGACAACACGACCCTCTCCGGGGAGACCATCGACTACGGTCCGTGCGCCTTCCTCGACACCTACGACCCGACAGCAGTGTTCAGTTCGATCGACCACGGCGGCCGCTATGCATTCGGTAACCAACCCGCCGTCCTGAAATGGAACCTGGCGCGCTTTGCCGAAACGCTGCTCACGCTGTTCGACCAGGCGCCCGATGGCGCGATCACCGCGGCATCGGCAGTCCTCGACACCTTCGACGAGCGTTACGACGGCCACTACGCTGCCGGCATGGCGGCCAAGCTCGGTATGGCCGGCGCCCCCCTCGACCGAGCACTGATCGACAACCTTCTGACGCTGATGCAGGAACACCGCGTCGACTGGACCAGCGGTTTCCGTGCCCTCGCGGACGAACTACGCGGAAATTCGGCACCTCTCGACAGCCTCGCACCGCGCGGGCACACCGAGCCGTGGTTGCAGCGCTGGCGCGGCGCCCTGACAAAGCACCGGCGCGGGGCGGCCGAGACCGCGGACGCGATGGACCGCGTCAACCCGCTCTACATCCCCCGCAACCATCAACTCGATGCTGCCTTGCGGGCCGCGACCGACGGTGAATTCGCCCCATTCGAGAAGCTACTGGAGGTCGTCACCCGTCCGTTCGACCGCCGCGACGCATGGTCCGACTACACCACACCCGCCCCGCCCTCGTTCAGCCAAACGTTCCAAACCTTCTGCGGCACATAGTTACTAGGCCGAAAATGCTCACAATCTGACAGGGCCGCACCGTTCACACGGCGGCGCCGGGCCCTTGAAGCAACTCGACGTCGCCGGCGTGCATCGACTCGCCGCAGTGTGCGCAACGCAGATCGGCCGTGCTGATCTCGCCGCATGCGTGGTGGCGGTAGAGGACGGGCGGGCCCGCCTCCCCCGCGAGCCAGTTGTCGCCCCAGGTGGCCATTGCCATCAGAACGTCGAGGAGTTGGACGCCTTTCTCGGTCAGGACGTATTCGTACCGCGGCCGTCGGTCGTAGGGCCGGCGCTCGAGCACTCCGCGCTCCACGAGGTGGTTGAGTCGTTCGGTCAGGACCTTGCGTGAGATGCCGAGGTCGGCCTGAATCTGCTCGAATCGGGTGAATCCGGCCCACACGTCACGCAGGATCAGCGGCGACCAGGGCTCCCCGATGACGTCGAGCGTTCGCGCGATCGAGCACGCCATCCCACCGAAATCTGTGCGTTGCATGGAGCCAGTCTAACAACCGGGGTTCCCTGAAGGAACTCAGACTGTTACGCTCATGAAGTCTCCTGAAGGAACCCCGAAAGGAACACGAAGATGAGCAAGGTCTTCAGCGCCCACGCGGTCTCGGTCGACGGTTACATCACCGGCCGAAATCCGGGACCCGGCCGCGGAATCGGTGACGGGACTTCCCTGTTCGACTGGTACGGCGACGGCGACACCGCCAGTCGGCTGTTCGACGGGTTCCGCCTGAGCGAGCCCAGCGCCCGGATCTTCGACACCCTCGCCGGCCGCGTCGGTGCGGTCGTTGCGGGACGCAACACCTATGAGGATTCCGGTCGTTTCGGCGGCGGCAGCCCACACCCGACGGCTCGCGTGTTCGTCCTCAGCCATCGGCCTGCGCCGGAGTTGTCCGAGCAGCAGACACTCGTCACCGGCGGAATCGAGGACGCGGTCGCGGCGGCGCGCGAGACCGCCGGCGATAAGGACGTCAGCCTCATGGGCGGCGGAGTCCTGGCCGCGGCCTTGAAAGCCGGACTCGTCGACGAGGTGGTCCTGCACCAGGCCCCCGTCCTACTGGGCGCCGGTCGCCGTTTCTTCCAGGAACTCCCGGACCACGTGCAACTCCGTTTGCTGGAGGTCGTCCCGGCGCCCGGCGTGACCCATCTCCACTACGCGGTGGTCCGATGACCCTCGCCGCCTACCCCACGACGTCGGCCTCGCGCCGGCACCCTCAGATGAAGGAGCAGATCCATGCTTGACCCCGACGTGCGCCGCGTACTCGACGGCACCTCGATCGCTCACCTCGCCACCACCCTCCCCGACGGCTCTCCGCATACCGTTCCCCTCTGGATCGGCGCGCACGGCGACCGAATCGTCTTCCTCACCGGCCCCGGCTCGCGCAAGGCGCGCAACCTGCGCCGCGACCCGCGGGCCGCACTGTCCATCGCGCCCGTCGACAATCCGTTCGAGCCCGTCGTCGTCCGCGGGCGGGTAGTCGAATGGCTCGACGGCGATGCCGCGTGGGAGATCATCGACGAGTTGTCCACGAAGTACACCGGTGCGCCGTACCCCCGAGAGGAAGAGCGCGTCGTGGGCGTGATCGAGCCCGAGCGACAGACCGTCGGCGTCGACTGAGCCGATCACCGATGCTCGCTCATTCCGGAGGTGAGCCGTCCCGGCGCTTCAGCGTCGCGGTCAGGCCCGCCAGGAGGATGTCGACTCCACGTTCGAGTTCGGCGGCGCCGTCGTAGGACGCCAGCACCGGCGCCAGACCTCGCAGGAGCGGGAATTCACCGATCGGCAGACGGTGCAGCCCGAGGCGCAGGAGGTCGTCGGATTCGTCGGGTCGCTCGACGAGTTCCTGCAATTCGTTGAGGATGTGGCCGTAGAGGAAACCGAACAGCGCCCGATAGACGTGCAGGGCGTCGGCGTCGGTGAAACCCGCGCGGGTCAGCAGGGTCAGGATGTCCTCGAGGGGGCGCAGGGTGCCGAGCGGCCTGAGCCCGAGCGGCGTCGACAACGGCCGGGTGACCAGGAGCGGCACCACCTGCGGATGGGCGAGGGCCAGTCGGCGAAAGCCCCGCGCGACCTCCCGTAGCTGGGTGGCCCAGTCGCCGTCGCCGGTATCGACCTCCAGGTCGTCGAGTACCCGCTCGGCGAGACCGTCGAGCAACGCGGCCTTGTTCGGGGCGTGGCGGTACAGAGTCATCGGGTCGCGGCCGAGCGCCTTGCCGAGGCGGCGCATGGAAAGACCGTCGATTCCGTCGCGATCGACGATCGCGAGCGCTGCCTCGAGTATCCGCTCCCGGGTGATAGGGCCGCCGTCGGAGTGGGACGAACGACGTTCGGGCTCATCGGCCATCACGACACCTCCACCAACACTGTAGGCCTGAACTGTAGATCTACAGTGTTGACAGTCTGCGGAATGCGGCGTTCACTTCACAGTGAGGCACGGAGCGGGTCGGGAAATCGGGAGTCGAGAATGGCGATATCCGACATCAAGGAATACGCACATCTCACCGAGGAGGATGTCGAGTCGCTCCACTCCGAACTCGACGCCATCCGGCGGGACGTCACCGATTCGCTCGGTGAGCGCGACGCCACGTACATCCGTCGCACGATCGCGTTCCAACGCGTGCTGGATGCCGCTGCGCGCCTGGTGATCCACTGCAGCCGGGCTCGAATCGGGTGGATCCTCGGGACGACGGCCTTGGCCCTGGCCAAGAGCGTGGAGAACATGGAGATCGGGCACAACGTGTCTCACGGCCAGTGGGACTGGATGAACGACCCGGAAATCCACTCCAGCACGTGGGAGTGGGACATGGCAGGGGTGTCGTCCCAGTGGCAGTACTCGCACAACTATCGTCACCACGTGTTCAGCAACGTGGTCGGGATGGACGACGACCTCGGGTTCGGCGTCATCCGCATCACCCGCGACCAGCCGTGGAAACCCGAACATCTACTGCAGCCGCTGCGGAACCTGTTGTTGGCATTCATATTCGAATGGGGCATCGCCCTGCACGGACTGTATTCCGAACGGGACCGCGTCGACACCGCCGCCGAGAAGAGCGCCCACACCCGGGCACTGCTCGGCAAGATCGTTCGCCAGGCCGGCAAAGACTACGTGCTCTTCCCCGCCGTCAGCGGGCGGCGGTGGCGACGGACGCTGACGGCGAACCTCTCGGCCAACCTGCTGCGAAACCTGTGGGCTTACGTCGTGATCTTCTGTGGGCACTTTCCCGACGGCGCAGAGAAATTCACGCCCGCAGAATTGGAACACGAGACCCAAGCGGAGTGGTATCTACGCCAGATGCTGGGCACCGCCAACTTCCGCGCCGGTGCGGTGCTGGCATTCCTGAGCGGCAACCTCTGCTACCAGATCGAGCATCACCTCTTCCCCGACCTTCCCAGCAACCGCTACGCGGAAATCGCGACGAGGGTCCGCGCACTGTGCGAGAAATACGATCTGCCCTACACCACCGGTTCGCTTGCGAAGCAATACTTCCTGACCCTGCGCACCATCCACAAGCTGGCGTTCCCGGACCGGTTCCTGTCCGCGACCGCCGACGACGCTCCCGAGACCGCGTCCGAACTGAAATTCCGCACCCCCCTCACCGCGCCTTCCGGCGCATGCACCGGACGGCGAACGGGACTGCGCACCGCATTGCGCGAGGCCCGCTCTCGAACGAAAAGGCACTGAGGCCCCGCGGATGCGGGCACCATACGCTTCGCCCTCGCGCGGGAGGAAGATCTCTCGGTTCCGCGGCCCTACACCGCGCACGCATCCGCCCAGGACCAAACCGGAACCAACCAACCCACTTCGACTGGGGTTCGGTCGTCCTCACCGCCGCAACCTCCGATTCGGACATTGAGCGATCAATGACGCGCGTGTGGCGATGCATCGGTTACAGCGAGTGCACCAGCGCGGTCAGCGCGCCCGGGTCGGTATCGGGCAGGACGCCGTGCCCGAGGTTGAAGATGCGCCCCGTGGCGCCTGCGGCGAGGACGGCGTCGACCCCGTGCCTGCGCATCCCCGTACAGATGACGATCTTTCCGTCGGAGAAGCGTTCGCCGTCCGGCTCGGTTGTGGCGAGTTCGATCGCATAGAAGCACCCCATACCTCGAACGTCCACGACCGCGTGTGCAGCGACCGGTCCCACCCGGCTACCGGTTCACCCCACTCGTCGCCGCCGAGGTCGGGCTGATGCTCGCCGAACACGATCATTCCGGCAGTGTTCCCGCGCACCGCCGCGAGTCGCTATCAACTCAGGACCTGCTGCAAGCCAAATTCACTGGCATCCAACGCTTTCCATGTGTTCAATATTGAATATTATGCAAACTAGTCGATATCGAATCGCGGAGTCTGCGAATTCGAACCTTTCAACGGTACGCCCCGCGGGCACGCCCTCGGCTTCGCGAATGCGCTCGAGACCAGGTGGAACTGAGTGTACTGACCGCCTGGGCGGGCTAGTTGATGCGTGGCCCCCGGACGCGTTCGGCGTGGCGCGGCGGGAAGGGTTCGCCATTGTTGTATTCGCGTTCGAGAACGGTGAGGTAGCGGGCGACGGCTTCGTCGACGAGGCCGGACCAACTGTCGGGGGCGCCGGCGATGTGGCCGATCGCGGCGACGGCGTTCTTGCCGTCTTCGACCTTGGCGCGGTCGATGTAGACCGATTCCAGCGTCTCGTCCGCCGGGACCTGTTTGGTAGCCGCTTCCCGTGTGACGTCCACGCCCTGTTCGACGAGGTTCGGCAAGCGCCGCTTGCGTTCGACGGGGCTGTTGGCGAGTCCGGGCTCACGTGTCACGCTGATCAGGAGATCCTTCCGACGAGTTCTCGAGCACGTCCCGACCTGATGGGTACCTGCGCGAGGCTGGGGACGGCGGTCGAGCGGATTGTTGGCAAGTCCGGGTTTACGTGTCGCGGTCATCAGGGCATCCTTTCGACGAGTTCTCGGGCGGCATCGCGGTAGGCGCGGGCCGCCGACGACGACGGTGCCCACCTGACGACGGGTTCTTCGGCGCTGTAGCTCTCACTGACACGGACGGACTTCGGGATGATGGTGCGCATCGTCTGGTCGGGGTAGGTCTCGCGGAGCGCGGCGAGGACCTGCTGGTCGATGACCTGGCCGAGTTCGACGCGGCCACACAGAATGTGATTGAGCCGTGCAGTGGGGTTGAGCAACTCGACCTGCTCACTGATGTAGTTCTCGATCCGCATGAGCGCTTCGAGTTCCATCGCGCCCGTCATGACAGCGGCGAGCACGTCGGTGCAGGCGACGAGTGCGCTGATGGTCAGGTGGTCGAAGTCTCCGGGGCAGTCGAGGAGGTTGAAGTCGACGTCGGGGGCGCCCGCGAGGGCCTTGCGCAGGACGCCGTGCGCACCGGGCTTCTTGAGAAAGTACGGCCCGACCGAATCGAGTTCCTTCGTGGCAGGAACGAGGTGGATCCCGGACGCGGTGATGGTGGTGGCATCGTCGATGCTCGCCACCATCATCAACACCGACAGGACATCGTTGTCGACCGCCTCGGGCGTGGCGCCGAGCCAGGTAGTGGCGTTGCATTGCGGGTCGAGGTCGACGACGCGGACGGTGTAGCCGGCTTCGACGAGGGCCTGGGCGAGGTTGACGGTGCTCGTGGTTTTGGTGGAACCACCTTTGTGGTTGACCACCGCGATGGTGCGGGTCATGGGCCTGTCCCTTCGTGCAAAAAGATAGTGACGTAACTTGCACTGACCCGTGGGGGGTTCAGTGTCGCGTTGACGTTTTCGTTCCCGGCGGAGTCCTGCGATCATCGCTGACGGCGGACGATCTCCTGTCACTGTCGCGACGAGCACACAGGCCGCCACACACTGCCCAGACCGGTGATCTGTCACGGTCCTGATCTGCAGGATTCCGCGGATCGTTGTGTGGCGTCCTGTTTCTCCCGAATCGATGCCATCAGCTCGGTCAGGCCGGTGTCGGCCGCGATCAGCGCCGCGATGTAGTCGTTCGCGGTCATGCCGTGCGCCTTCGCGGCGCTGGCAGCTGCTTCCTTGAGCTCCGGTGGCACCAGCGCCTTGACCACCGCACGGGTTCCCTTACTGGGCCGCCCTCGGCGGCCGGACGCAACGATCTCGGCCATACCCGCAATTCTGGGACCAGAAAGTCGAACGACCTAACCGACACACCGTGCCCCCAGAGATTCTCCGGCCGGGCATAGCTTGCAGTGCCCGAGAACTCGACAACAGGAAACACTGACCGCGGGCATCACGTTGACCTACCGCCTTCCCGGAAGGCGGTGCGGGACGCGAAATTCTCGTCACCAACCGCGCACAAACCAGAAGTAACCCGCCACGGCGCTCTGGGCCCTCGTGAAAACGCCATGCGTAGGTTCCGCGCCTCACGTTTCGGAACCTACAAGCGTTGTGGCGGGTTTCGGTATCAACTACCCGGTCCTGAAGGACGCGGGTTTGCTGCTCACGTTCTAACTGGCTGTTAGAGGGGTGGCGGCTCCGTTCCTTTTCCGGCGGGCGGTGACCGCACCACCGGACCACCGGACGTCGAGGTCGGCCGGATCGTCTGCGGTGGTCACAGCCAGGTTCACGATCCCCAAGTCCACACCCAGCCACCCGGTGGGGTCGTCGGCGGGGACCAGCTGATCCGGTGCGCACACGAATCCGACGTCGCGCATCCGGCCCGCGCACGTCCAGATCGACACCGTCGATCGATCGACCTGCCACGACAAGCACCGATCGTCGAACGGCTGGCCCGCGTCCCGACGGAACACG